>NZ_JBNDHZ010000125.1:0-212 GCF_056755355.1 Luteibacter sp. HAY1-4A | reverse complement strand
TTGAAGCTGTGATTGCCCACGGCCAGGCTGCTCACCGACAACGTCCACTGGCCGCTGCTGTTGACCGTAGCGGTGCCCTTGGAGGTGCTGCCGTCGAAGAGCTCGACGGTCTGGCTGGCGAGGGCGGTGCCCAAGAGAGTGAGGGTGGTATCGAAGGTGGTGCCGTTGTTCGGCACGTCGTTGCCTTGGGCATCGCGCACGGCGCTGATCAC
>NZ_JBNDHZ010000124.1:0-231 GCF_056755355.1 Luteibacter sp. HAY1-4A | reverse complement strand
TGCCGTCGAAGAGCTCGACGGTCTGGCTGGCGGCGGCGGTGCCCGAGAGAGTGAGGGTGGTATCGAAGGTGGTGCCGCCGTTGGCTACCTCGCCTTGGGAGTCGCGCACGGAACTGATGGTCGGGGCCGTCGCGGCGGCGATGGTGACGGTGCGCACGGCCGATTCCGGCTGGCTGCCGTACTGGCCGACGGCCTTGAAGCTGTGGCTACCCAGGGCCAGGCCGGTGAGCT
>NZ_JBNDHZ010000123.1:0-232 GCF_056755355.1 Luteibacter sp. HAY1-4A | reverse complement strand
CGGGGCGATCTTCTTCGAGATCATCCAGCGCAAGGGCTACGCGGGCTTCGGCATCGGCTACTTAAAGGCGCTGTTCGAGTCTATCGAGCGCGACCAGATGCGCCGCGGCGTGCTCTGACGCATCATTTCAGGCCGCCATCGAACCAGGTCCGCCACGATGAGCCATTCCGACGATACGCGAGGGTACCAGACCTGCTTCGGTAACGAGTTCGCCACCGAAGCCGTGTAAGGC
>NZ_JBNDHZ010000122.1:0-212 GCF_056755355.1 Luteibacter sp. HAY1-4A | reverse complement strand
AGATGTGTATAAGAGACAGCGCTGTAGAGGCGAGCGCACCCGCGCCGGCTCCCGTGAAGCCGGCTCCGGCACCCGCCCCGGCTCCGCAAGCGGAGTTGCAGCTCAACAGCAACCCGCCCGCGCTTCCGCCCCTCCCCCAGCCGCAACAGCCGCAAGGCGAGGCGCGCGAAGGGAACCCGCAGCAGGGCCCATCCCAGGGCCAGCAGCAGGGG
>NZ_JBNDHZ010000121.1:0-238 GCF_056755355.1 Luteibacter sp. HAY1-4A | reverse complement strand
GGGGGGGGGGGTGGCTCGTCCCCCCCCCAGCCCGGGGCCGGCCCCTCCCCCCCCTCCCCCCCCCCTCGCCGCCTCCTATTCCGGGTGGGGGGGGGGGGTTGGGGGTGGGGGGGGGACCGTTTGCCACCCTGATTCCATAGCCCTCGGTGAGGGGGCGCGGGGTGGGGGCGCCCCGCGTTAGGTCGGGGGGGGGGGGGGGCTCCCCCCGACCTAGGCCCGCCCTCTCCGCCCCCCGCCG
>NZ_JBNDHZ010000120.1:0-246 GCF_056755355.1 Luteibacter sp. HAY1-4A | reverse complement strand
TCGCCGCCATGGCGGCTCCTACAGGCAAAGAAAAACCCGGCCCATGTCGAGACCGAGCTTTCCGAAAGCACGCAGGGAGTCCCGCTCTGTGTGGGAGCCGCTTCAGCGGCGATGGGTGCTGGCGGCAAGGTGGCCCGCTGCTGCGGAATCGCCGGCATAGCCGGCTCCTACAGGCAAAGAAAAAACCCGGCCTCTGATGAGACCGGGTTTTAGGATAAAGCCCCTGGCGGTGACCTGTTGCTGTGC
>NZ_JBNDHZ010000119.1:0-260 GCF_056755355.1 Luteibacter sp. HAY1-4A | reverse complement strand
CTAGTACCGTGAGGGAAAGGCGAAAAGAACCCCGGAGAGGGGAGTGAAATAGACCCTGAAACCGTATACGTACAAGCAGTGGAAGCCCGCAAGGGTGACTGCGTACCTTTTGTATAATGGGTCAGCGACTTACTGTCAGTGGCAAGCTTAACCGTATAGGGGAGGCGAAGGGAAACCGAGTCTGAATAGGGCGAATAGTCTCTGGCAGTAGACCCGAAACCGAGTGATCTATCCTTGACCAGGTTGAAGGTGCGGTAACA
>NZ_JBNDHZ010000118.1:0-265 GCF_056755355.1 Luteibacter sp. HAY1-4A | reverse complement strand
CGGCGTCGATGCCGGCAGGCTCGCGGAGTCGGGGCGCCAGCAGACCGGATCTCCCGTCTATAGGTCCGATCGGGACATCGAGGTCGTGCTTCTGGGCTTGCTGGAAGCCTAGAGAGTACGCCGTCCTGAATGGCGCGCCACCGATCTGAGTACCGGTACGTACGAAGAGCCAAGTTAGTCACTGTCGTGATCCCGGAGTGAAGGAAGGAATGCGTTTCTTCCGTTGTCGGAAGGGAATGGAACGGATAATCTTGCGCATCTGTTG
>NZ_JBNDHZ010000117.1:0-280 GCF_056755355.1 Luteibacter sp. HAY1-4A | reverse complement strand
ATCCAGTGCATCGGGGTCTTCGGTCTCCACCAGCGTCGGTGGTGACCACAGCGACCAATTCCCGACGAGGTCGTCGATCTCGTAGTTGACGTTGACGCCGACGCCGAAGCCACCCGCGTCGATGACGGCGCGGTCGACGGTGAAGATGTAAGGCTGGGATTCTTCCCCCGCCGGTACCGTATGTTTCAGTTCGTTGCCGGCCCTGCCCCAGCGCAGGGTGAGCCGGTCGCCTGCGGCTTTGTTCTGCCAGGGTGCGATGGTGACCGTGGCCGAGGCGGTG
>NZ_JBNDHZ010000116.1:0-297 GCF_056755355.1 Luteibacter sp. HAY1-4A | reverse complement strand
AGGACAAGGTCGTCGAGGTTTTCGTTCCGGCCATCAACTTCGCCCCCCTCGCCGACGGCCTGTACGACGTGTTTGCCCGGGTTACCAATGCTCTCGGCTTCCCCGTCACCTCTGCCCCCTTGTCCATCCGCCTCAAGCTTGCCGTGCCCGGCGGCATGGACCCAGTGGCCGATACGCCCTATCAGAACGAGAACCTCGCCGCGCCGGGGGTGGAGCCGCCGGTCATCGCGCCGGACACCGCCTCGGCCACGGTCACCATCGCACCCTGGCAGAACAAAGCCGCAGGCGACCGGCTCA
>NZ_JBNDHZ010000115.1:0-406 GCF_056755355.1 Luteibacter sp. HAY1-4A | reverse complement strand
TGTAGAAAAGTGCAGGAATATTAACCTGCTTCCCATCGACTACGCATTTCTGCCTCGCCTTAGGGGCCGACTCACCCTGCGCCGATGAACGTTGCGCGAGGAAACCTTGGGCTTTCGGCGGGGGGGCTTTTCACCCCCCTTATCGTTACTCATGTCAGCATTCGCACTTCCGATACCTCCAGCAAGCCTTACGACTCACCTTCACAGGCCTACGGAACGCTCCTCTACCGCGTACAGATCAAAATCTGTACACCCCGAGCTTCGGTGCATAGCTTAGCCCCGTTAAATCTTCCGCGCAGACCGACTCGACCAGTGAGCTATTACGCTTTCTTTAAAGGGTGGCTGCTTCTAAGCCAACCTCCTGGCTGTCTATGCCTTTCCACATCGTTTTCCACTTAGCTATGAC
>NZ_JBNDHZ010000114.1:0-445 GCF_056755355.1 Luteibacter sp. HAY1-4A | reverse complement strand
GAATAGGGCGAATAGTCTCTGGCAGTAGACCCGAAACCGAGTGATCTATCCTTGACCAGGTTGAAGGTGCGGTAACACGCACTGGAGGACCGAACCCACATCTGTTGCAATAGATGGGGATGAGTTGAGGATCGGAGTGAAAGGCTAAACAAACTCGGAGATAGCTGGTTCTCCTCGAAAGCTATTTAGGTAGCGCCTCGTGCGAACACTGTTGGGGGTAGAGCACTGTTATGGCTAGGGGGTCATTGAGACTTACCAAACCATGGCAAACTCCGAATACCAACACGTGCTACACGGGAGACACACGGCGGGTGCTAACGTCCGTCGTGAAAAGGGAAACAACCCAGACCCGCAGCTAAGGTCCCAAAGTCATAGCTAAGTGGAAAACGATGTGGAAAGGCATAGACAGCCAGGAGGTTGGCTTAGAAGCAGCCACCCTTTAAAG
>NZ_JBNDHZ010000113.1:0-450 GCF_056755355.1 Luteibacter sp. HAY1-4A | reverse complement strand
GCCGATGATCTGGTAGGCCCGCTCGGGCGAAGGATACAAGGCGCTGGGCCGGATCATGTGGCGCACACGGCGGCCTGACCTGGCATCGAAGGTCTCCACGGTGTACGCAAAAGTCGCCGTACTGCCGGCGAGGGCAGCGATCTTGCCGGCCTCCACAGTGAAAGGTAAAGGGAAACGAGTGTCACTGACGATGTCGCGGAACTGCTTATCGCCAACGGGCATGCCGCCGGTGGTGGTGCCATACATTTCCAGGTTGACGCGGCTGCCTGCGGCGATCAGCGGGTTGGCCTCGACATGTACTGTGGCACCGTTGGGCACGGCCTCGGGATCGAGGGTGTCGCCAACGGCCTCTGCCACGGACGGTGGGGCCAGAGCGGTGAGCTGGCCATGGATTTCCAGGCGACGTCGAGCCGAGGTATAGGTGTCCCCTTGGCGCTCCAGGGTGTAACC
>NZ_JBNDHZ010000112.1:0-816 GCF_056755355.1 Luteibacter sp. HAY1-4A | reverse complement strand
CCGAAACTAGCGTCTCGGTTTCATAGCCTCCCACCTATCCTACACAGAAGAACTCAACGTTCAGTGTAAAGCTATAGTAAAGGTTCACGGGGTCTTTCCGTCTTGCCGCGGGAACGCTGCATCTTCACAGCGATTTCAATTTCACTGAGTCTCGGGTGGAGACAGCGCCGCTGTCGTTACGCCATTCGTGCAGGTCGGAACTTACCCGACAAGGAATTTCGCTACCTTAGGACCGTTATAGTTACGGCCGCCGTTTACTGGGGCTTCGATCAAGAGCTTCGCCTTGCGGCTGACCCCATCAATTAACCTTCCAGCACCGGGCAGGCGTCACACCCTATACGTCCACTTTCGTGTTTGCAGAGTGCTGTGTTTTTGATAAACAGTCGCAGCGGCCAGGTTACTGCGACCCCTCGATGCTCAGTCACGCACGTGACCACACCAAGGGGCGCACCTTCTCCCGAAGTTACGGTGCCATTTTGCCTAGTTCCTTCACCCGAGTTCTCTCAAGCGCCTTGGGATTCTCACCCTGCCTACCAGTGTCGGTTTACGGTACGGTTTTTCTACAGCTGAAGCTTAGTGGCTTTTCCTGGAAGCGTGGTGTCAGTCACTTCGTCCTCATAGGACTAGTCTCGGTGCTCGGCGTATGTGATCCCGGATTTGCCTAAGACCACCGCCTACCGCCTTTCCCCAGGACAACCAACGCCTGGTAGACCTAACCTTCTCCGTCCCCACATCGCACTGTAGAAAAGTGCAGGAATATTAACCTGCTTCCCATCGACTACGCATTTCTGCCTCGCCTTAGGGGCCGACTCACCC
>NZ_JBNDHZ010000111.1:0-831 GCF_056755355.1 Luteibacter sp. HAY1-4A | reverse complement strand
TATAGATCAGAATCCATGGGCATCGTAAACATCGACGACGAACTGCACGACCAACTGCGCAAGGCAAGCGCCGTGTCGTGCCGTTCGATCAACGCGCAGGCCGCCTTCTGGATCCGCATAGGCATGCTCTGCGAAATGAATCCCACGCAGACCTTCAACGAGATCGTTGCTCGTGAACTGCGCGCTGCCGGCGTCGTCGCACAGCCCATCCGGGTGGGAACGGCGTGACCAAGCGGCCGGAGGAAATCGCCCTGCTCGCGGAGTCGGGCCGATTGCTCGCGCAGGTATTCGCTCACCTCGATCGACTCGACCTGGCCGGCATGTCCACCATGGAGGTCAACGACCGGGTCGATGACCTCATCGTTCATGAGTTCGGCGCACGACCCGCGAGCAAAGGCCAGTACGGATACGCCTATGCCCTCAACGCCTCCCGCAATGACGTCGTATGCCACGGTGTCCCTTCCCCATCGGACATCCTGCAGGACGGCGACATCGTCAATTTCGACATCACGCTGGAGAAGAACGGCTATATCGCCGATTCCAGCAAGACGTACCTGGTGGGCGAAGTAGCCCACCCGGCTGCGCGCCTCGTGCAGACAACGTACGAGGCGATGTGGAAAGGCATCCAGGCTGTCCGCCCGGGCGCCACGCTCGGCGACGTCGGCCACGCCATCGAACGGCATGCACGGCGGCACGGCTACGCGGTGGTCAGGGAATATTGCGGCCACGGTATCGGCCGCGAAATGCACGAGGAACCCCAGGTGTTGCACTGGGGCAAGCCCCGGACCGGCCTGGTGTTGCGGGAGGGCATGGTGTTCACCATCGAGCCGA
>NZ_JBNDHZ010000110.1:0-839 GCF_056755355.1 Luteibacter sp. HAY1-4A | reverse complement strand
AGCGCCGGCTCCACAGAGGGTGTAAACGAGTGACAAGCGTCCGGGGGTAACCGGAAGACAAGTATAAGACGGTGAAGCGTCTTGGGGTTATATGGTCAAGCCTCACGGCTCATTAGTACGCGTAAGCTCAATGCATTGCTGCACTTCCACACCGCGCCTATCAACCACCTAGTCTTGATGGTGCCTTAAGGAGAGTCAAGCTCTCGGGAGATCTCATCTTGGGGCGTGCTTCCCGCTTAGATGCTTTCAGCGGTTATCACTTCCGTTCGTAGCTACCGGGCAATGCCATGGGCATGACAACCCGAACACCAGCGGAACGTCCACTCCGGTCCTCTCGTACTAGGAGCAGCCCCCCTCAAATCTCCAACGCCCACGACAGATAGGGACCGAACTGTCTCACGACGTTCTGAACCCAGCTCGCGTACCACTTTAAATGGCGAACAGCCATACCCTTGGGACCGGCTACAGCCCCAGGATGTGATGAGCCGACATCGAGGTGCCAAACACCGCCGTCGATATGAACTCTTGGGCGGTATCAGCCTGTTATCCCCGGAGTACCTTTTATCCGTTGAGCGATGGCCCTTCCATACAGAACCACCGGATCACTAAGACCTACTTTCGTACCTGCTTGATCCGTCGATCTCGCAGTCAAGCACGCTTATGCCTTTGCACACAGTGCGCGATGTCCGACCGCGCTGAGCGTACCTTCGTGCTCCTCCGTTACTCTTTGGGAGGAGACCGCCCCAGTCAAACTACCCACCATACACGGTCCCCGATCCGGATTACGGACCTAGGTTAGAACGTCAAGCACTTCAGGGTGGTATTTCAAGGATGGCTCC
>NZ_JBNDHZ010000109.1:0-953 GCF_056755355.1 Luteibacter sp. HAY1-4A | reverse complement strand
GGGCCGTCGGCTTGCGCACCCGCACCGAAGGCCGCGGCGTTCTGGCCGGTCGCCACCGCACCGTAACCCGTGGCCGTGGATTGCACGCCCGTGGCTACGGCACCGCTGCCGGTGGCCGTGGCACCGTTCGCCCCAGCGAACGCACCGGAGCCCGACGCCGTCGCGTACTGACCCGTTGCCAGCGCATCGTCGGTGCCATCGTTGTTGCCGCTGGCCTTGAAGTAACGTGTCGCATCGTTCACCGATGCATCCAGCTGGCCCTTGTTCACCGCATCGGTGTCTTCGGTGCCCGCGGCGACGTTCGTGATCTGCCGCTCCGCACCCACATCGCCCACCGACACGGTGTTCGCGCGATCGTTGTATGAGCCCGCACCGAGAGCCACCGAGTTGGCTGCCGCCGCGATCGCCGATTCGCCGACCGCCGTGCTGCTCACGCCATCGGCCCAGCTGTTCCAGCCGAGCGACGTGGCGTAATCGGCGGTGGCCCATGCACCCGCACCGAACGCCGCGGCACCCGTGCCGGTCGCCTGCGCCGGAATGAAGCCGAAGAAGGTGGTGCCGCCCACCGCCACGCTCTCGTCACCGGTGGCCTGCGCGCTTTCGCCTACCGCCGTGCTGCTGACACCAGTGGCGGCGCTCAGCGTACCGACCGAGGTCGAGTAGTCGCCGATCGCATTCGCCACCGCACCGAAGGCGGCCGATTGCGCACCCGATGCGTACGCACCTACGCCTGCCGCTGTGGAGGCGAAGCCGCTGGCGTTCGCGCTCGCACCCACCGCGGTGCCGCCCACGCCCGCGCTGGTCGCGCCCGTATCCACCGGCACGCCACCGTTGGTGATCAGCGGATTGCCGTTTTCGTCCACCGCGTTACCGCCCACCGCGACGCTTCCCGGACCGTCCGCTTGTGCACCCGCACCGTAAGCCGCGCTGTTCTGGCCCGTCGCCACCGCACC
>NZ_JBNDHZ010000108.1:0-985 GCF_056755355.1 Luteibacter sp. HAY1-4A | reverse complement strand
CCTCATCACCGTGCCGAACGAGAAGCTGCTCTCGGTGCTCGGGCGTGAAGTGACGCTGCTGAACGCCTTCAAGGCCGCCAACGACGTGCTCCAGGGCGCGGTCCAGGGCATCGCCGACTTGATCACGGCCCCGGGCCTGATCAACGTCGACTTCGCCGACGTCCGCACCGTCATGAGCGAAATGGGCATGGCGATGATGGGTTCGGGCACCGCCCGTGGCGACGACCGCGCCCAGGCGGCCGCCGAGGCGGCGATCAACAACCCGCTGCTGGAAGACGTGAACCTGTCCGGTGCCTGCGGCATCCTGGTGAACGTCACCGCCGGTCCGAACCTCACCATGCGCGAGTTCGACGAAATCGGCCGGGTCATCCACGACTTCGCATCCGAGGATGCAACGGTAGTGATCGGTACCTCGCTCGATCCGGAAATGCAGGACGACGTTCGCGTCACCGTGGTGGCCACGGGCCTCAACCGCGGCGTGACCGCGAAGCAGCCTGTCCGCCAGCCGGTGCAGCAGCACGTGGAAATGCGGCAGCGTCCGCGTCCGGTCGTGCTGCGCACGGGCACCGGCAATGAAGTGGTGGATTACGCCGCCGACGTGGCTCCGACGGTCCGCTCGGAACCGGCACAGCCGCAGAAGAACGCGGAACCGGCCATCGACTATCTGGACATCCCCGCGTTCCTGCGTCGCCAGGCCGACTGACCGGCACTCACGCAAGACACGTTAAGGAAAACGTGAGGACGTTCCGGCAAGAGGCCGGTCCGTCCGGAGCGACCCGCCGCCCCTCCCGTCCGGGCGGCGGGTGCTTTGCCGTCTCCAGGGAAACCTGCAAGTGATATCAATTACTTGCAAGTGGTTGAAAGGAAGGGAAATCAGTCGCAAGCCAAATGAGAATGGGTCTCGGAATTTGCTGAAGGAACGGTGAAGCCAATGGTAGACTGTACCGTCCGGTTTGTTTATTCCGAGGTTAAGACTGTGTTAGCA
>NZ_JBNDHZ010000107.1:0-1000 GCF_056755355.1 Luteibacter sp. HAY1-4A | reverse complement strand
CCGCCACCGTCGGCACCAACGGTCAATGGAGCAAGCAACTCACCGGCCTGGCCGTGGGCAATCACAGCTTCAAGGCCCGTGGCAAGTACGGCAGCCAGCCGGAATCGGCCATTCGGTCCGTGACTGTGCAGCAGCGACTGACCATCGATACGTCGGTCCTTACCCTGGCCGGCGCGCTAGTTCGGCATGGCCGTCCGCCCACCGCACCGCCGGCCAATACCACCGCGACCCGGACCGCCACTGGCGGCACTCCGCCTTACACCTATTCCGCGTCAACCAACGCCGTGGATATCAACGCGTCGACCGGCAATGTCATTTCCTTCCGGAACGGGCAGGCAACGGTCACCGTGACGGATGCTGCCGGCCAGAGGGCCAGCTACACCGTCAGTGTTTCCAACGTTCTCGAACTGGACGGATGGACCGGCTACAACATCTACAGAGACAGTGTCGCGTTTGCGGAATCCCAAGGTGGGCGAATTCCCACTATCGACGAATGGCGGGCATACCGGGCAGCGTACGGCGGCGCCCCGGGGCTTCCTCCGGCAGAAGGAGGGGTGGAAGCATGGAGCAGTACCTCAGCTGGAGGAGCACTGCTCCATACCATCACGCCCAATACTGGCGTCGAGGGTAACCAGCCCAACCAGGGCTGGATCGGAGGAGGGCGCGGCGGAGCGGGCGGGTGGGCTCTCTTTACGCGCGCCGCAGGATAGAAAAGCAATCCTCGGCCAGCCCGCTTCGACTCGCATGTTATTCGGCTGGATTGGAAGCTCTAGCACTTAAACGCATCGAACGAAAACCCGCACAAGGAAGTCATCCATGAGCACCGCCCCGCCTATCCGCACCACTGCGGCTGAGTTGCCGGAGCCCAGCATTCCCGACACCACTATCGACGGTGGCCTGGGCTACGACGACATCCTGCGCATTCCCAAGCGCAATGTGCTCGTACAGGTCGGACCCTGGGACGGCTTCGTAGACGGCGATACCCTTGCTGTCCTGGTCA
>NZ_JBNDHZ010000106.1:0-1024 GCF_056755355.1 Luteibacter sp. HAY1-4A | reverse complement strand
TCCATTGACCGTTGGTGCCGACGGTGGCGGTGCCCTTGGAGGTGCTGCCGTCGAAGAGCTCGACGGTCTGGCTGGCGGCGGCGGTGCCCGAGAGAGTGAGGGTGGTATCGAAGGTGGTGCCGTTGTTCGGCACGTCGTTGCCTTGGGCGTCGCGCACGGCGCTGATCACCGGGATTGTCGCGGTAGCGACGGTGACGGTACGCACGGCCGATTCCGGCTGGCTGCCGTACTGGCCGACGGCCTTGAAGCTGTGATTGCCCACGGCCAGGCCGGTGAGTTGCTTGCTCCATTGACCGTTGGTGCCGACGGTGGCGGTGCCCTTGGAGGTGCTGCCGTCGAAGAGCTCGACGGTCTGGCTGGCGAGGGCGGTGCCCGAGAGAGTGAGGGTGGTATCGAAGGTGGTGCCGTTGTTCGGCACGTCGTTGCCTTGGGCGTCGCGCACGGCGCTGATCACCGGGACTGTCGCGGTAGCGACGGTGACGGTACGCACAGCCGATTCCGGCTGGCTGCCGTACTGGCCGACGGCCTTGAAGCTGTGATTGCCCACGGCCAGGCCGGTGAGTTGCTTGCTCCATTGACCGTTGGTGCCGACGGTGGCGGTGCCCTTGGAGGTGCTGCCGTCGAAGAGCTCGACGGTCTGGCTGGCGAGGGCGGTGCCCGAGAGAGTGAGGGTGGTATCGAAGGTGGTGCCGTTGTTCGGCACGTCGTTGCCTTGGGTGTCGCGCACGGCGCTGATCACCGGGACTGTCGCGGTAGCGACGGTGACGGTACGCACGTTGGACTCCGGCTGGCTGCCGTACTGGCCGACGGCCTTGAAGCTGTGACTGCCCACGGCCAGGCCGGTGAGTTGCTTGCTCCATTGACCGTTGGTGCCGACGGTGGCGGTGCCTTTGGAGGTGCTGCCGTCGAAGAGCTCGACGGTCTGGCTGGCGAGGGCGGTGCCCGAAAGAGTGAGGGTGGTATCGAAGGTGGTGCCGTTGTTCGGCACGTCGTTGCCTTGGGCATCGCGCACGGCGCTGATCAC
>NZ_JBNDHZ010000105.1:0-1110 GCF_056755355.1 Luteibacter sp. HAY1-4A | reverse complement strand
TTGCTGAAGGAACGGTGAAGCCAATGGTAGACTGTACCGTCCGGTTTGTTTATTCCGAGGTTAAGACTGTGTTAGCATGTGCGCCACTTAAGGCTGCTGCCACAAGGTTCTGCCCAACATGATCAAGCAGCGCACGCTCAAGAACATCATTCGCGCCACGGGCGTCGGTCTTCATACCGGCGACAAGGTGTACATGACGCTTCGTCCCGCGGCGCCGAATACGGGCATCGTATTCCGCCGTACCGACCTCAATCCGCCTGTCGAATTGCATTCGCGTCCGGAGAACGTCGGCGACACGCGTCTGTCGACCACGCTGATCAACGGCGACGTTCGCGTCTCGACCGTCGAGCATCTGCTCTCGGCCATGGCCGGTCTCGGTATCGACAACGCTTATGTCGACCTGTCGGCGCCCGAAGTGCCGATCATGGACGGCAGCGCGGGTCCTTTCGTGTTCCTCATCCAGTCTGCCGGTATCGAGGAACAGGACGCCGCGAAGCGCTTCATCCGCATCAAGAAGCCCGTTATCGTCCAGGACGGCGACAAGTGGGCCAAGCTCGAGCCGTTCGACGGTTTCAAGGTGGGCTTCTCGGTCGAGTTCGACCACCCGCTGTTCAACAAGCGCAATTCGCAGGCCGAGATGGATTTCTCGACCACGTCGTTCGTGAAGGAAGTCAGCCGCGCACGCACGTTCGGTTTCATGCGCGACATCGAGATGCTCCGGGAGCGTAACCTCACCCTCGGCGGTTCGATGGACAACGCCGTGGTGCTGGACGACTACCGCGTGCTGAACGAAGACGGCCTCCGTTACGACAACGAGTTCGTCAAGCACAAGATCCTCGACGCCATCGGCGACATCTACATGCTGGGTCACAGCCTGATCGGCGCGTATTCCGCGCATAAGTCGGGCCACGAACTCAACAACAAGCTTCTTCGCAGCCTGATGGCCGACGCCACGGCATGGGAAGAAGTCAGCTTCAAGGACCCGGCGAAGGCGCCGATCTCCTACGCCCATCCCGCCCAGGCCGTTTAAGCGCCCAAGCGGCAGCAAGCAGCAGCGAAACCGAAGGCCGCGAGGAATCGCGGCCTTTTTTCTGTCTCTTATACACATCT
>NZ_JBNDHZ010000104.1:0-1412 GCF_056755355.1 Luteibacter sp. HAY1-4A | reverse complement strand
GCCATGCATCGTGCTCGCGCCAGTGGGAGACGCAGCGACCGATGTACGTGAGCGTGGCACCGATGCCATGCGTACGTGAGCTGTGCCATCCGGCGCGGCCGCTGAGCGAACGCGCAAAACGAAAGATCGATTGCATGGGGAAGATCCGTTTCGTGTTGACGACGCACGTTCTACGCACGTCTTTTTTCCCGAGGCTTTCATGATGCCAACCCACTCGCCGACGGTTCTGTCGGCGTTCGGCTTGGAGAAAGGTCAAGGAAAGCCGCGCACCACCAGCCGACCAAAAACCACCGTCAACACCCTGAGCACTCTGTGGGAAGCGCGCCCGCGCGCGAAGGTGCTGCGACTGCCTCAGGTTCTCAGTAGACCTTCGGTTCGCCTGGCGGGCGGGTCTTGAAGCGCTTGTGCACCCAGAGGTATTGCTCGGGTGCCTCGCGCACCATCTGCTCGATCTGCGCGTTGACGCGCGCCGTGTCGAGGCTCGGGTCCTTGCTGGGGAAATCTTCCATCGGCGCGCCCAGGCGCATCGCATAGCCGGCGTCACCGGGCAGGCGGCGGTGGTAGAACGGGATGACGAGGGCGCCGGAAAGACGGGCAAGGTGATGGGTGGCCGTGATGGTGGCGGCCTGCACCCCGAAGAAGGGCACGAACACGTTGTCCTTGCTGCGCATGTCCTGGTCGGGCGCGTACCAGAGCGTGCCGCCGGATTTCAGGTACCTCACGGTGCCGCGAATGTCGTCCTTCTCGAACATTGCATCCGCATAGTGCAGGCGCGAGCGCAGCACCGCGAACTCGAACACGTCCGAATCCATGCGCCGGTACATGCCGGCGATGCGGATGCGCTGCGACACCAGCCGCGCGCAAAGCTCGAGATGCGAGAAATGGCCGCCGACGAGCAGCACGCCGCGTCCCGCCTTGCGCGCCGCCTCCAGGTGTTCGAGGCCGTCGACGGTGACCGGTACCCGCGCGATGGCGCGGTCCGAGCCCATCCAGCCCAGGGCGAACTCGGCCAGCATCATGCCCACGTCGCACAGGTTCGCCCGTACCAGGGCCTTCTGCGCCGCGGCGTCCAGTTCCGGGAAGCACAAGGCGATGTTCGTCGCCGCGACGCGCCGCCGTTCGGGGTTCAGGTGCAGGGCCAGCCGGCCGGCAAGGCGGCCCAGGCGCATCAGGAGCCGGAACGGCAGGTGCGCGATCAGCCAGATGAACGCGACCCCCAGCCACGCCGGCCAGTGGCGGGGCGCAAGCAGGGCACGGGTGAGGTGGGGGCGGGGCATACCGGGCATGGCCGGCCATTGTAGCGAAAGGGGGCGGCTATACTCCCGGGCTACCGGCAAATCCAGGGATCCGCGTGCTCCTGCGCCTGCTCTACAACCTCGCCATGTACCTGTTCACGCCCTTGGTGATGCTCC
>NZ_JBNDHZ010000103.1:0-1480 GCF_056755355.1 Luteibacter sp. HAY1-4A | reverse complement strand
GGAACAGCACCGACCCGGCTGCCGCCGCGGTCACGCCACCTAGCAATGCCGAGAATGGCGCCGCGCCATGCTGGAGCCACGTGAGCAGATATAGAGCCGGTGCGGAGAACACGCTCGACCAGACGATGAAGGCAAGCATGTCTGCCGGCTTGTACCGCTTCACGATCAGGTTGCAGGCGCTCCACCCAAGCGCCGCGACAAGAACCAGGGCGATACCCAGGGTGGTCGAGGCACCATGGGTAAAACCGATCACGAGCACGAGACCGCCCCCCGCGAGGAGCATGCCGAGGTACTGCGGCACGCCCATGCGTTCGCGGAAGAACAGGGTACTTAGCACTACCGTGAAGAACGCGCTGAACTGCAACACCAGCGACGACAATCCGGGCGAAAGGCCCTTTGCCATCGCGAAATTCACCACCCACCACAGGCCGACGCCAAACAGGAGGCCATAGGCCGCCAACATCCCGAACGGCACGTCTCGCGGCCTCCGCAAGAAGAACACCAGGGGGAACGCCGTGAAGGTGAAGCGCAGGGCCGTAAGGAGGAAGGGATCGAGATCGCGAAGGCCCACTTCGATCACGGAAAAATTGCTGCCCCATATCACCGTTACCAGAACACCGAGCAGAACATGGGCAACCTTCATGCCCCTGCTCCCACGGAGCGCGGTGGAGCCACACCGTCATACACGAAGCTGTCGAACGACTCGTGCCTCCAGGTGTCGCCGCGCACATAGTAGTTGAGCACGGCGGAGATCTTTCGCTCCCTTATGGTGGGCTCGCAGTCGTGCAGAACCTCGCGTCCCTTCATGACGAGCAATGAGCCCGCGGTCGCATATATCGACCGGCGTTCCGTCCACTTTCCTTTCGACGGATGCGATCGGGGAATCTGTATACGCAGCGGAGCTTCCCGATTCGTCGTCAGGAACAGCAGGACCGTGACGCCATTGGTATCGTAATGTTCGCCGAGGGTACCGCCGCCAGGCGGATAGACCTTGATGTTGATATCGGAGCGAGGATAGGGTGACAACACCACATCCTGAGACGTAATTGATGAGACCAGAGGCAATACCGCGTGGTATACCGCCGTGAGCTCCGGAAGATGGAGACGAATGTCATCACCTTCGAAGATGTGATGAAGATAACGACCTCCGGAGTCTGAAACAGCGTCCGTTCCACGCCCATGATGATCGACCAGCTTGACCTGACCCGCTCCTATCAGTCGCTCGATCCGTTCACGTAACGAATCGCAAAGCGACGGCACCATGACGCTGTCCACAACGGTGACGTAGTCATAATGGTATTCGCGAATGTGTCGCGTTAGGTCGAATCCGCTTTTCATGGCGCTTTCCTCTCCAATGGTCGTTGTCGAACGTTAATGACACACTGAAGAAGCCGATATACGACTATTCTGAATTTTCATCTCACGTAGCGATACTGTTACGTCCGACACACTTTTTCCAGGCGCTATGAAACGCAGGATC
>NZ_JBNDHZ010000102.1:0-2128 GCF_056755355.1 Luteibacter sp. HAY1-4A | reverse complement strand
GGCAGGGGGGGCGCCCGCTTCCCGCGGCTCCCCGGGGCCCGGGGCCCACCCCGGGTAACGCGGCTCCCACACAAGGCCCTGTTTTTGCAATCCCTGCACGCCCGCACCCGTATCCTCGCCGCACCTACGCGCCGAGGATCGCACCATGGCCCGCCCCATCTGGACCGGAACGCTTTCGTTCGGTCTGCTCAACATCCCCATCCGGCTCATGTCGGGCGAGCGTCGCAACGACCTCCATTTCCGCATGCTCGACCAGCGCGACAACACCCCGGTGCGCTACGAGCGGGTGAATGCCGAGACGGGCGAGGAAGTGCCCTGGAAAGAGATCGTGAAGGCCTTCGAGTACCAGAAGGGCAACTACGTGGTGCTCGAGGAAGAGGACATCCGCAACGCGGCCAGCGACGCGCACGAGACGGTCGAGATCGACACCTTCGTCGATGCCGCGGACATTTCCCCGGCCTACTATGAGAAGCCCTACGTGCTGCTTCCGGCGAAGAAGGCGGAGAAGGGCTATGTGCTGCTGCGCGAGACGCTGAAGAAGACCGGCAAGGTCGGTATAGGCCGCGTGGTGATCCGCACGAAGGAATACCTGGCCGCCGTCATGCCGCAGGACGACGCGCTGGTCATGAACCTGCTCCGCTACAAGTCCGAAGTGGTCGACGTGGAGGACTACGAGCTCCCGGGCAAGTCCGCTTCCGATTACCGTATCTCGCCGCGCGAAATGGAGATGGCGAAGGATCTCATCGAGTCCATGTCCGGCAAGTGGAAGCCGGAGGACTACCACGACGAGTTCCGCGCGAAACTGCGCACCGCCATCGAGAAGCGCCTGAAGAGCAAGGGCGTGACCACCACGGTGGAGGACGAGGAGCGCACGCCGGAGAATGCCGCCACCAACGTGGTGGACTTCATGGCCTTGCTGAAGAAGAGCATCGGGGCCAAGACGCGCACGCCGGCGGCCCGGAATGCGTCGGCCGACGATGGTGGCAAGAAGCCTGCCGCGAAGAAATCCACCGCGAAGAAGAGCGCGACCAAGAAGACCGCCGCGAAGAAGGCGACGAAGAAGACCGCCAGCCGCAAGGCGCCTGCACGGCGACGGGCGGGCTGAGCCATGGCGGGACTGGTCGTCGGCGGCGTCACCATCACCCATCCGGAGCGGCTCGTCTTTGGCGAGGGCGGACCGAGCAAGGGTGAAGTGGCGGCCTACTATGAAGCCGTGGGGCACTGGATGCTGTCCGAACTTCGCGGGCGTCCTCTTTCGCTGGTGCGTTGCCCGCAAGGCTCCACCGGTCCGTGCTTCTTCCAGAAGCACCACGCCGATACGCTGGGCGAGCACGTGCACGCGGTCGCGCTGGAAGAAAAAGACGGCGGCGACGCGCAGTACATCTATGTGGACGACGTTCGCGGCGTGCTCGAACTCGTGCAGATGAACACCCTGGAGTTCCATCCCTGGGGCTCCCGGGCCGACGATCCCGACAAGCCGGACCGGATGATCTTCGACCTCGATCCGGCCAAAGGCGTGGAATGGAAAGCGGTGGTCGCCGGTGCACGCATGATCCGCGAGCGACTCTCGGCCGCGGGCCTGGAGAGCTTCGTGCGGGCGTCCGGCGGCAAGGGCCTGCACGTGGTGGCGCCGATCCGTCGCGGCCCGTCGTGGGAGAAGGTGAAGGCCTTCTGCGAAGGCGTCGCCGATGCGCTCGTGGCGGAAAAGCCGAAGCTCTACATCGCGGAGGCCAGCAAGGCCAAGCGCGAGGGGCTGATCTTCATCGACTGGCTGCGCAACACGCGGGGCGCCACCAGCGTTACCGGCTGGTCGCTGCGCGCCCGTCCGGGCGCACCTGTGGCGATGCCGCTACGCTGGGAAGAGATCGCCCGCCTGAAAAGTGGCGGGGCGTTCGACATGAAGAAGGCGCTGAAGCGGGCGAAGACGCTGGAGGCGGATCCTTGGGAGGGGATCGCCAGCTTGAAGCAGGCGCTGCCGTAGACGTGCGGCGCGCCAAGCGCGCCGCACACGATGCCTCAGTTCCCCTGCATTCGCCGCAACGAAGCCATCACCTCGTAGCATGCGCCCATGGTGTGGTAATCCGTCTTGCCGGCCGGGCTCTTCTCGTCGTCGTACTTCTCGTTGTTC
>NZ_JBNDHZ010000101.1:0-2100 GCF_056755355.1 Luteibacter sp. HAY1-4A | reverse complement strand
AGATGTGTATAAGAGACAGGCGGCAACCATTGCCGCTGCGGCCCTCGACGACGCTTCGCTCCGGCCCGTCGTGACGTCGTTCTTCCATGAACCCACCTTTACGGTGAGCCATGTCGTCCAGGACCCGAACAGCGACGCCTGCGCGATCATCGACTGTGTCCTCGATTTCGATGCACCAAGCGGACGCACCGCGACACGCAGCGCGGAGGCCCTGCTCCAGTTCGTCGGCGAACGACGGCTGCGCGTGGAATGGGTGCTCGAAACCCACGCTCACGCAGACCACCTCACCGCGGCTCCCTGGCTGTTGGCGCGCACCGGGGGCACACTGGGCATCGGCGAACACATCACGAGCGTCCAACGGACGTTCGGCGACATCTTCAACGAGGACAAAAGCTTCGCTCGAGACGGAAGCCAGTTCGGTCGTCTCTTCGCCGACGGCGATACCTTCGCCATCGGGTCGCTGCGCGCCACGGCGCTGCACGTGCCCGGCCATACGCCGGCATGCGTGGCCTACGTGATTGGTGATGCGGTGTTCGCGGGAGATACCCTCTTCATGCCCGACTACGGCACCGCGCGCTGCGATTTTCCTGGTGGAAGCGCACGCACCTTGTACAGGTCCATACGGCGCCTGATGGCACTCCCGGACGCCACCCGCGTGTTCATGTGCCACGACTACAAGGCACCGGGCCGCGACGTCTACGCATGGGAAAGCAGCATCGGCGCAGAGCGTACGAGCAATGTGCACGTGCACGAAGGCGTGGACGAAGAGGCCTTCGTCCGCGTGCGGGAAGAACGCGACGCCACGCTCCCCGCCCCTCGCCTGATCTTCCCCTCGATCCAGGTCAACATGCGCGCCGGGCACCTGCCGGAACCGGAAGGCAATGGAGTACGTTACCTGAAGCTACCGCTCGATCTGCATTGATCCATGCACTCCGACACCCGCGCACGCACGATCGCCCTGCTTCTTGCTCTCGCCAAGGACGAGGGTTACACGCTCACACCCCTGCCCGACGTACGCCTCCTTCGATCCGACCGGCCGCTGAGCCGCACGCCGGTGCTTTACGAACCGGGCATCGTGGTGGTGGTGCAAGGACGCAAGCGAGGACTCCTTCATGACGAGGTGTTCGTCTACGACGACCAGCACTACCTCGTCGTCTCGGTGCCCGTGCCGTTCACCATGGAGACGGACGCCTCCGCCGACGAGCCGCTGCTTGCGATCTATTTCCGCCTGAATCATGCGGTTGCCGCGAAACTGTGCCTGGAGATCGATGCGCTTCGCGGGCCCTCTTCCGCCGCGCCGCGCGGGTTGTACGCCTCACCCATGGAAGACGCTCTCGCCGCGTCCGTCCTTCGTCTTCTCGAGGCCTTCGCCAACCCGCCGGATGGCGAAGTGCTGGGGCCCGCGCTCATGCGGGAGATCTACTACCGCGTGCTGTCGGGCGACCAGGGTGGATCGCTGCGCTCGGCACTGTCCCAGCAAGGCCGGTTCGGCATGGTGGCACGTGCGCTCAACACCATCCACGGCCGATATGCGGATGACCTCACCGTGGACGAACTCGCGCGCGAGGCGAACATGAGCGTACCGACCTTTCATACGCACTTCCGTGCGATGACCGGTACGTCTCCGATGCGTTACGTGCAATCCACCCGGCTTCACCAGGCACGCCTGCTCATGCTTCGGCAACACGCGACGGCGGCAGCGGCTGCCGCCGCCGTCGGCTACGAAAGCCCGTCCCAGTTCAGCCGCGAATTCAAGCGGCTGTTCGGGCGCCCACCGGGGGAGGAAGTGGAGCGGATGAAGCGGCATTTCGCCATGCCGGAACACCTGGTGCCATCCGGCTACGTGTCCTCGCATTGATCGGCGGACGGATCACCCGTCGGTGCTGCGGCTCAGCTCTTCCCACGCATCGATATCCGCGGAAAGCGCCGCGAGTTTCGCGCGCACAAGGGACAAGGCATCACTGCCAAGCAGCAGGTGGGCCGGCGGTTCGGGTAGCTGGGTGATGGCGAGGATGGCTTTCGCGGCCTTGCGCGGATCGCCCAGCTGCTTGCCGCTCACCTCTTCCCGGGCGCGGCGGATGGGGTCGAACAGTGCATCGT
>NZ_JBNDHZ010000100.1:0-2179 GCF_056755355.1 Luteibacter sp. HAY1-4A | reverse complement strand
AGATGTGTATAAGAGACAGCTCCCACACCTTCCGGCTAGCCCTTCGTCACTTGGCGTCCGCCACCGGCAACTCGATGGCGCTGGCCGTGCCAGGCGTGTGCCAGACCTGCTGCGTGGCCTTTTGGTAGTCCGACGGCTTGGCGAAGAAGATGTTCGGCACGAAGGTCTGCGGGTTCCGGTCGTACAACGGGAACCACGACGACTGCACCTGCACCATCACGCGGTGGCCCGGCTGGAAGGTGTGGTTCACGGTGGGCAGGCCGAAGCGGTACTCGAGCGGCGTATTCGGCGTGAGCGCCTTGCCCTCGCCGAAGCCCTCGCGGTAGCGGCCGCGGAAGATGTCCATAGAGACCGAGAGCTCGTACCCGCCCATCGTGGGATTGCTGGCATTCGCGGCGGGATAGACATCGATCAGCTTCACCACCCAGTCGCTGTCGGTGCCGCTGGTGGATGCGTAGAGGTTCACCTGCGGCGCGCCGGCCACTCGCAGCGGGGCCGTGAGCGGTTCGGTCACGTAGGTCAGCACATCGGGCCGGCCGTCGACGAAACGCTGGTCGTGCACGAGCCATGTCGTCCAGGACTGCCGGTCGCCGAAGTGCACGGGACGCGGCACGTAAGGCACCGGCTTCGCCGGATCGGATACATACTCGTCGTACTTTGCCGCGGCCGCCGCGGGTGCCTCGAACGACAACGTGCCGTTGGCGCCCAGGTACAACGGACGGGTCTTCTTCGCCTGGGGCCAGGACTTGAAACGATCCCAGTGGTTCTCGCCGGTGTTGTAGATGAATACCGGCGGCGTGTTCGCCTTGGGCGCACCGTCCACGAGGTACTGGTTGAACAACGGCAGCAAGACGTCACGCCGGAACTGCAAGGCGGTGTCGCCGTCCCATTGCAGCGCGCCGAGCGACGAGGCGTCGTAGTTCACCTGGCTGTGGCGCCAGGGGCCCATCACCAGGAAGTTCTTGTCGTTGCCGGTGTCCTTCGGCTCCACCGCCTCGTAGCTGTGGATGGCGCCCCACATGTCCTCCTGGTCCCACAGGCCCTGCAACCACATGGTGGGCACCTTCAGCGGCTGCTTCGCCATGATCTTGTCCAGTGCCTGTCCCTGCCAGTACGCGTCATAGGCGGGATGTTCACTGAGCTTGCGCCAATAAGGCAGCTGGTCGAAGCCGTTGGCACGGGCGTAGTCGCCCGCCGAGCCCGCCTCGAGGAAATTGGTGTAGTCGTCGTAACCCAGGCGCGGCGTGGTGTCACCCTTTCCGCGCTTCGCATTCTGGCCAATGATGTAATCGAAGTTGGTCTGGCGGAAGGCGCCGTAATGGAACCAGTCGTCGCCCATCCAGCCGTCCACCATCGGGCTTTCCGGCGCCGCCACCTTGAGGGCCGGATGCGGATTCACCAGCGCCATGACCACGGTGAAGCCTTCATACGACGAGCCGATCATGCCCACCTTGCCGTTGGATTCCGGAAGGTTCTTCGTCAGCCAGTCAATGGTGTCGTAGGCATCGGTGGAATGATCCACCGGCGTGTCGTTGAGCGGCCCGCGCAAGGGGCGGGTCATCACGTAGTCGCCCTCCGAGCCGTATTTGCCGCGGATGTCCTGGAATACGCGAATGTAACCCGCGTCCACGAACACCTCGTCGCCCATCGGCAGCAAGTTGCGCATCGTCGACGACTCCGTCCGTTCCGCGCGGCCATCGGCGTTGTACGGGGTACGGGTAAGGAGGATGGGCGCGTGCTTCGCGTTCTTCGGAATGACGATGACGGTATGCAGCTTCACGCCGTCCCGCATCGGGATTTCGACGACACGCTTCACGTAGTCGTTGGCCGTGGTCGGCACATCGAATTTCGACGGAATGTCCGGCGCCATGGGTGCCGTCTGCGCGACGGCGAACGACGAAGCAACAGCCAGGGACAAGGCGAGCATCGGCAGCAACGTGTTGCGATGTGGCATGGGGGCCTTCCTGAGGCAGTGGGACGGAACCCCCTAAGCGTGCCCGATCCTGAACGGAAGGGCCACGCGTGCCACCAGTCATGGTTGTCATGGCACGACCCGTGCTTAGTCCGCCCACAAAAAAACGCCGCTGCTCTCGCAGCGGCGTTTCCTTCCGTTGGCCCGCGGGCCAACGAGACCCGGGCTTACTCTGTGTCTTATACACATCTCCGAGCCCCCCAGACA
>NZ_JBNDHZ010000099.1:0-2513 GCF_056755355.1 Luteibacter sp. HAY1-4A | reverse complement strand
AGGGATATGCGCAGCGCGAAACGAGAAGGAAGCTGCGGAACCGCGAGCACCGGAGACCGACGGGACCGTCACACGGCCGAGCGTGACCATTCCTATAATCTGGAGTAGATTCAGGCGCGTATCTCGGGGAAACGTCCACATGGCTTCACAAATGCATACGCCCATCCTGGCGGGTCTCACCGGCATGGCGCGGCGGCTGGTCACGGAGAACGTGCTACCGGAAGCCGACGTGCGCAAAGCCGTGCAGGACGCAGCCGAGAAGCGCGTCTCCCTGTCCGCCTGGCTGGTCGACCACAACCTGGTCGAAAGCGCCAAGCTGTCCCAGGTGGCCTCCGCCGAATTCGGCATGCCCCTGATGGACATCGCCGGCATGGCGGCGGCGAACATGCCGCTGGACCTGGTCACGGAAGCGCTGATCACCAAGCACCAGGCCCTGCCCCTCTTCAAGCGCGGCAAGCGCCTGTTCGTCGGCATTGCCGACCCGATGCAGTCGCATGCGCTGGACGAGATCAAGTTCCACTCGAACCACATGGTCGAGCCGGTGCTGGTCGAACGCGGGCAGTTGCGCCGGGTGATCGATACCGCGCTTTCCGCCATGAATGCCAGCGTGCCGGGCTTCGAAGACAACGGCCTGGAAGACCTTGCCCTCGAGGGTGGCGACGAGGACGGCGACGGCACGACGGGTATCGACGCCAATGCCAACGACGATGCCCCCGTCGTCAAGTTCGTGAACAAGATCCTGGTGGACGCCATCAAGCGCGGCGCCTCCGATATCCACTTCGAGCCGTTCGAAACGGTTTATCGCGTGCGCCTGCGCATGGACGGCATTCTGCGTGTCGTCGCCTCGGCACCCATTAAGCTGGGCAACCGCATCGCCTCGCGCATCAAGGTGATGAGCGGCCTGGACATCGCGGAACGCCGCGTACCGCAGGACGGCCGCATCAAGCTCAACCTGACCAAGACCCGCGCCATCGACTTCCGCGTCAGCACCCTGCCCACGCTGTTTGGCGAGAAGATCGTGCTGCGTATCCTGGACGGCTCCTCGGCCAAGCTAGGCATCGACAAGCTCGGCTACGAAGAGCACCAGAAAAAACTCTACCTCGACGCCATCGAGAAACCCTACGGCATGGTGCTCGTCACCGGTCCCACCGGCTCGGGCAAGACGGTGTCGCTGTATACGGCCCTCAATATCCTGAATACCGAAGGGCGCAACATTTCCACGGTGGAAGATCCGGTCGAAATCCGCGTGGAGGGCATCAACCAGGTCCAGCAGAACACCAAGCGCGGCATGACCTTCGCGGCGGCCCTGCGCTCGTTCCTGCGCCAGGATCCGGACGTGATCATGGTCGGCGAAATCCGCGACCTGGAAACCGCCGAGATCGCCGTCAAGGCAGCGCAGACCGGCCACATGGTGCTGTCCACCCTGCACACGAACGACGCCCCCCAGACCATCTCGCGCCTGATGAACATGGGCATCGCGCCCTACAACATCACCTCGTCGGTCACCCTGATCATCGCCCAGCGCCTGGCGCGGCGACTGCACGAGTGCAAGCGGCCGATCCAGCTGCCACCTGCCGCCCTGTTGGCCGAAGGTTTTACCCAGGAAGAAATCGACCAGGGCATCACCATCTACGAGGCCGTCGGGTGCGACAGCTGCAACGAGGGATACAAGGGCCGCGTCGGCATCTACCAGGTCATGCCGATGGTCGAGGACATCCAGAAGATCGTCCTCGAGGGAGGCAACGCCATGCAGATCGCGGAGGTGGCGAAAAAGGCCGGCATCAACGACCTGCGAGCCTCCGCCCTGCTGAAAGTCCGGAACGGCGTCACCAGCCTGGCCGAGATCAACCGCGTCACCAAGGACTGACGGCCCCCGGCGGCGCCCACGGCATGTGAAGATGTGCGCCAGACGGCAGAAAGGCACCTGCCTACCGTTCAAACTAGAATAAGAACAGAGGCCGCCCCCGGAGGGGCGGCCTGCTGAAGCATCAACCCGGGGGGAACACCGCGCCATGGCTACCGCCACCGCCACAAAGAACGCGCGCGCCATTGGCGTAGCGCGCTCCGAAGTCAACAAGCTGGTCATGTACGACTGGGTCGCCCTCGACAAGCGCGGCAAGCGCATGAAGGGCGAGATGCAGGCGAAGAATGCCGCGCTGGTAAAGGCGGAACTGCGCCGCCAGGGCATGAACCCGCAAACCGTGCGCGAGAAGGCGAAGCCGCTGTTCGGGGCCTCGGGCAGCACGGTCAAGCCTCGCGACGTCGCCATCTTCAGCCGCCAGATCGCCACCATGATGGCATCCGGCGTGCCGATGGTGCAGGCCTTCGACATCATCGCGAACGGACAGAAGAACGTTCGCTTCAAGAACATGCTGATCGACGTGAAGAGCGCCATCGAAGGTGGCGCCTCGCTGCACGAGGCACTCGCGCAATATCCGGTGCAGTTCGACGAGCTCTATCGCAACCTCGTGCACGCGGGCGAGTCGGCGGGTGTGCTCGACACGGTCCTCGAT
>NZ_JBNDHZ010000098.1:0-2536 GCF_056755355.1 Luteibacter sp. HAY1-4A | reverse complement strand
AGATAAATGTAGTTGGTACCCGTTCCTGTCGCCGGTTCGAACTGCCACATCAACCGCCCCGCGGCACTATAAGCGTAATACGTCGTTCCAGACGGCGTCGTTCTTTTCACACGATGGCCCGCGGCATCGTAGGCGTATGTACTCCTGTCCCCGAACGAGATCAAATGATTGGCCTGGTCGAAGGCGAGATTGTCCGCATCGCGTCCCACAAGATTGCCCCGTGCATCGTAACGGAACATATGGGTCTGGGTGCCGCCTGTCGTTATGGAACTCAGAAGGTTGAAAGGGTCGTAGTTGTATGTACTCGCGCCTGCCGCATTGGACAGGCTGCGAATATTGTCAAGCGTGTCGTATGTGTACGATTCGGTGCCCCACAGATTGCTGGCGGTCGCGGAGACAAGGCGATCGAGCCCGTCGTATCCCATGACCTTCGTACGTTGCCCGCCCGTGGCGCTGTCGCTTATGCGGGTGATGTTGCCATCCTCGTCGAATGCCATGGCCTGGGCGACTACCGGCGTGGTCCCCGCCGTATTGAATGTGAACTGGCCAATGGTGTCGCGCAGATTCTTGGTGCCTATGTAGGTGGCGCCGCTTCCCATCCGGTAGAACTGGATCGAGCCGTTCTGGAATATGGACAGGTCGGAGACGTAGCCTCCTACCATCGTGGGATGCCCCACGGCATCTGGGTTGAGGGCGACAATCTCGCCATTGGGATACGTTACGGAGCGCTCGACGCCGATGCCGTCATAGTCGTACGAGAGCGTCCAGTCATGTCCGTCGATGGACAAGTGTTCGGTCGTAAGCAATGCGCGCTTATTGCGGCCGAAGGTCCAGCTCGCCACGCCCGACACGGCGGTGGCCACATTTCCCAGCGGGTCGTAAGTGTAGGTTGTCGCGGGCGTCCCCGATGGATAAACCACCGATGTCACGCGGTTCACCGCGTCGTAGCTGCGGATCGTCTTTGCGGCGTCGGCTACAAGATCCTGCCCGCAGCCGGCGCCATTGAACGAGGCGCCTTGCACGCTCCAGACCTGGTTGTCGGCGTTGTCATAGGAGAGTATCTCGCTGCCTGATTCCGGCTCCCAACTGCGACATAGACGGTGTTCGTTGTCATAGGTCATCGTCTTGGAGATCGATAGCCCGGCGCCGCCCTGGGTAACCGACAAAGGATTGCCGTACGTGTCGCGGGCGATAACCTGTGTGACATTCTCCGGTGCCTCCACGCGCACCGGATTGCTCCAGTCCGGCTCGTCGAAGGCCTGGTAACTGGTGATGGTGAAGTGGCCTCTTGGCTCGGTGACCTGCCGGCGTGCGCCAGGAAGGTACTGCGATGTCGTGATCAAGTCGCCGATCTCCGAGGTATGGCGGGTTTGCGCGACTCGTCCCAGCACGTCATAGGTGGTCCCCTGGCCATTGCTCATCGAGGACAGCAGCGGTGCCCCGGTGAACCAGTACGATTGGTACGACACGCGGCCGGCCCAATCGTGGTCGGTACGGTTGCTGGAGTACAGGCCATTGTCGTTGCGATGGATGTCGTGGACGAAAGGCCGGAGCAGTGCGTCGTAATATGTTTGCTCAACCTTCGTTCCCTGCGCGAGCTGTCGTCGCCAATGAGCGCCGGTTATGCTTCTGTCTCCCGAAGGCATGAACTGGTAGGCGATATTGACGGTGTTCCAG
The DNA here is from genome assembly GCF_056755355.1 of Luteibacter sp. HAY1-4A. Classification (NCBI taxonomy): domain Bacteria; kingdom Pseudomonadati; phylum Pseudomonadota; class Gammaproteobacteria; order Lysobacterales; family Rhodanobacteraceae; genus Luteibacter; species Luteibacter sp. HAY1-4A. The sequence goes on along the minus strand of NZ_JBNDHZ010000098.1, from coordinate 859 downwards.
GCTGTCGTGTCCCCGCCCGGATAGGTGACGCTCGACAGCCGGCCCATCGAATCGTAGCCATAGCTCGTTGCATCTCCTCTCTGATTAAGAACGCTCGTGATCTGGCCGAAGTCGTCCACGGCCAGAGTCTGGGACGTGTTATCGGGATAGACGAGGGAGCGCGGTACGCCGCGGTAATAGTTCTGCAGCGATGTTGTGTGGTTATTGCCGTCGGTGAAGCTTGCCAGCTGTCCCTGTGCGTTGTAGGTATAGCCCATTATCTTGCGGCCGAAGCGATATCTTTCCTGCAACGTCTGGTCGACAGGGCTGTAGACATATCGACTTACCGTTTCAGCCGCGGTGACATTGTCGGTCTGCGCCGGAAGTCCGATGACCCAGTGCGGGGCATCGTCGAAATAGGTATTGCGCTCCTGCACTCCGAAACCCGCACTGCTGAATCGTTGGATGTCGTGCGGCCGCCCGAATGCATCGAACGACAGGGCGTTCCACGTATAGGTGTCCCCGTCCTGCGTGATGATGCGCGAAGCCAGGGGGATCTTGTCCTTCATCGAGGCCGCATTGACAAAACCTTGTTCGGGGAACCCCCAAGGGTGGGGGTAGGTGCCCGCGCGACCGTCCGTTGCGGGATCCGGATTGACGTATCCGTACTGCACGAGACGCCGTCGCGTGCTGGTATCCGCGTCGGCGTCGAAAACCTCTTCGGAAAGCAGCTTTGCTTCCGAGTAGTCGTATCTATTGCTGAAGGTGCTCCTCTGCGCATGGCCGTCTGGATAGATCACCTTGGTCCAGACGGTGGAGGCGCACGTGTTGTTGCAGTTTTTCGACCAGCTCTCGTTGGCCGGAGAGTAGGTGTAAGACC
>NZ_JBNDHZ010000096.1:0-2818 GCF_056755355.1 Luteibacter sp. HAY1-4A | reverse complement strand
GTACAAGGCCGTTCGCGCTTTCAGCATCGCGGCCCTGGTGATCGGCCTCGTCGTCTGTCTGACGATTGCCGTCCTCGTGATCCGCTCGATCCTGCGCACGCTGGCACAGACGGTTTCGATCGCTCACCTCATTGCCGAGGGCAAGCTCGGCCATGATGTGCAGGTCACCCGCAACGACGAACTCGGCAAGTTGCAGGCCGCTTTCCGCGCCATGGACGAGCGCCTGAGCGCCATCGTCTCGGAAGTGCGCCACGGCGCCGGCTCGGTCAGCACGGCCGCGCAGGAGATCTCACGTGGCAACGACGACCTGTCGCAGCGCACGCAGGAACAGGCCTCCAGCCTCGAGGAAACCGCTTCGTCGATGGAAGAAATGACGTCCACGGTGAAGCAGAACGCCGAGAACGCCAGCCATGCGAACCAGCTGGCCCGCGGTGCACGCGAGCAGGCCGAGAAGGGTGGCGAAGTCGTCGCCCAGACCGTCGTCGCAATGCGCGAGATCAACTCGTCCAGCAAGAAGATTTCCGACATCGTCAGCCTCATCGACGAAATCGCCTTCCAGACCAACCTGCTGGCGCTGAATGCCGCCGTGGAAGCGGCGCGTGCGGGCGAGCAGGGCCGTGGCTTCGCGGTGGTGGCCACCGAGGTGCGCAACCTCGCCGGGCGCTCCGCCAACGCCGCCAAGGAGATCAAGGGCCTCATCAACGACAGCGCCGACAAGGTGCGCACGGGCTCCGAGCTGGTCGACCAGTCGGGCAAGGCGCTTGCCGAGATCGTCGACAGCGTGAAGAAGGTGACCGACATCGTCGCCGAAATCGCCGCGGCCAGCTCGGAGCAATCGGCCGGCATCGACCAGGTGAACCACGCCGTCCTGCAGATGGACGAGATGACCCAGCAGAACGCCGCGCTGGTCGAAGAATCCGCCGCCGCCGCGCGTGCCATGCACGAACAGGCCACCGAACTCAGCCGTCAGGTTGCGTTCTTCCAGATCACGGGCAACGCTTCCGCCACGCCGGCCTCCAAGGCCAAGCGCAAGGACTCGGCGCGGGAAGAGATGGAAACGGTGTTCGCCGCCGTGCGCAGCGCGCCGGCCCCGCGTGCCCAGCGTCCGGCCGAAGCCGCCGACGCCGGCGTGTGGAAGGAGTTCTGATCGATGAATGCGCTCGTCGACAGCGGTGATGCCGTCGGCCCGGCGGGCGCGGCGGGGCCTACCCTCGGGGAAGCTGAATTCGCTTTCCTGCGCGATTTCGTGCTGCAGCACTGCGGCATCTCGCTCGGGGACCACAAGCGGCAATTGGTGCAGGGACGGCTCCTGCGCCGGTTGCGGGCCCTGGCGTTGCCCGGGTTCGCGGCCTACTGCGACCTGTTGAAGCGCGATCCCGAGTCCGAACTTGGCGAACTCGCCAGTTGCATCAGCACGAACGTCACCTCGTTCTTCCGCGAGATGCACCACTACGACATGCTCGTGGATGAGTTGCTGCCGCGCTGGCTCGAGGAAAAGCGCGGCGGTGGCAAGCTTCGCATCTGGTCCGCGGGCTGCTCCACGGGTGAAGAACCCTACGCCATCGCGATGGTGCTGGCCGAGGCGCTGGAGCGCACGCACGCCGACGTGGATGCGAAGATTCTCGCCACCGACCTCTCGCCGCAGGCGCTGGCCGCAGCGCGCAAGGGCGTTTACCCGGTGGACCGTCTCGGCGGCGTCAGCGACGAGCGCCGCAAGCGCTGGTTCCTCCGCGGCGAGGGCAGCTACGACGGATATGCGCAGGTCCATCCTCGCCTGCGCGAGCTGGTGGCGATCCAACCCCTGAATCTTTTACACGAATGGCCCATGCAAGGCCGCTTCGATGCGATCTTCTGCCGCAACGTGGTCATCTACTTCGACAAACCCACGAAGCAGCGCCTGTTCGCCCGTTATGCCGGCATGCTGGAAAGCCGCGGCTATCTGTTCCTCGGTCATTCGGAGTCCATGTATGGCTTGTCCGAAGACTTCGACCTGATCGGCCGCACGGTCTACCGGAAGCGTACATGAGCGATGCGTTCGCCCTGCAACCACGGACGTTCGCCGGCTTCGATCCGAAGAGCGTCTTGCCCGGATTCGAGCACGTGCGCCGCTTCTGGGATCCCGCGCAGGAAGTGGTAACGGTCAAGATCCTGCCTGGCGAGTTCTACGTGAGCATGCAGGAGGAGATGATCTCCACGGTGCTGGGGTCGTGCGTATCCGCATGCGTGCGCGATACGCGCCGTCGCATCGGGGGCATGAACCATTTCATGCTGCCGGAACCGACCGGTGAGCGCGACGGTTGGAGTTCCACCGTAGGCCGCGCCGCGCGCTACGGCAACGATGCGATGGAACAATTGATCAATGCCATCCTGAAGGCAGGGGGCAAGCGCGACGACCTCGAAGTGAAGATTTTCGGCGGCGGCCGCGTGCTGGCCACCATGACCGACATCGGCCAGCGCAACATCGCCTTCGTGCAGCGCTATATCGCCACGGAGAAGCTGAAGCTGTGCGCGGCCGACGTGGGCGACATCTACCCGCGCCAGGTGCAGTTCTTCCCGGTGAGCGGCAAGGTGCGCGTGCGCCAGATGCGCTCCATGCACGACCACAGCCTGGCCGATCGCGAGAAACGATACCTCAAGCGATTGGCAGATGATCCGATAAAGGGAGAGGTGGAGCTTTTCTGACGAGCGTCGTCGGAGCTTCTCCTCGATACCGTATCCGGTCGGTTCGCCGACGGAGACGTCAAGCCACCCGAGTTGCCAGAACCCATGCAGAAAGTACGCGTTCTTATCGTCGACGATTCGGCCCTGGTTCGTAAGG
>NZ_JBNDHZ010000095.1:0-2881 GCF_056755355.1 Luteibacter sp. HAY1-4A | reverse complement strand
GCGGTGAGCTGGCCATGGATTTCCAGGCGACGTCGAGCCGAGGTATAGGTGTCCCCTTGGCGCTCCAGGGTGTAACCGATGGCGCAGGTGCCCTGGGCCAGTGGCGGGAACAGCGCGTTGGGCAGGGTGAAGGACAAGACCTGACCGTCGGCGGTGGCTACCTTCGGCTCAGTGGTGTGCTCCACGGGTGAGCCTTCGGCGGTGATCCCGTCGAGGTGGACGGTGACGATGTCGCCTTGCTGCAGGCTGAACACCTTGGCGGTGATGTCGCCGGTGCCCAACTCCGCGAGGTCGATGACCTTGCCGGCGTCGTCGACGGTGGGAGTGACCCAGGGGGGATCCAGTGCATCGGGGTCTTCGGTCTCCACCAGCGTCGGTGGTGACCACAGCGACCAATTCCCGACGAGGTCGTCGACCTCGTAGTTGACGTTGACGCCGACGCCGAAGCCACCCGCGTCGATGACGGCGCGGTCGACGGGAAAGGTGTAAGGCCGGGATTCTTCCCCCGCCGGCACCGTATGTTCCAGTTCGTTGCCGTCCATGCCCCAGCGCAGGGTGAGCCGGTCGCCTGCGGCTTTGTTCTGCCAGGGTGCGATGGTGACCGTGGCCGAGGCGGTGTCCGGCGCGATGACCAGCGGCTCCACCACCGGCGCGGCGAGGTTCTCGTTGCGGTAGGGCGTGTCTGCCACCGGATCCATGCCCCCGGGCACGGCAAGCTTGAGGCGGATGGACAAGGGGGCAGAGGTGACGGGAAAGCCGAGAGCATTGGTAACCCTGGCAAACACGTCGTACAGGCCGTCGGCGAGGGGGGCGAAGTTGATGGCCGGAACGAAAACCTCGACGACCTTGTCCTTGTCGGCGGCCGAGGCGTCGGTCTGGCCGAAGATGTCGTCGTTGACCAGGACAGCAAGGGTATCGCCGTCTACGAAGCCGTCCCAGGGTCCGACCTGTACGAGCACATTGCGCTTGGGATTGCGCAGGATCTCGTCGTAGCCCAGGCCACCGTCGGTGGTATCGGGAATGCGAGGCGTGGGCAAGTCAGCCGCAGTGGTGCGGATAGGCGGGGCGGTGCTCATTGATGACTTCCTTGTGCGGGTTTTCGTTTGCGTCCGATCAAAAAGCTTCAGCGATATACGCTGAGCGCGTCGTACGCGATTGCCTTCAAGGTCCAGCCTGCGGAGCCATGCTGCACATTGACCCAAAGAGCTTGGGCACCGTTTTCATCCGCAGTCCACCACGTGGCAGGGGCCAGCGGCCACGGAGTCCAGTTAGGACGGATTATCCAATTCATTTCTTCTCCACTAGGGAGATGGCCGCCGGGTCGCTGATATCCCATGGCGCCGTTCCAGATGAACCATCCGATATGTTCCATGATCCAGGCATTGGTCACGGTAACGGAATAGTTGGCAGTTTCACCGGCAGCATCTCCTACGGTGATCGTCGTCGTGCCATTCCTTCGCGCCCGTACGCGACCACTCGCTTCGACCCGAGCGATTTCTGTATTCGATGACGTATAGGTGTACGGGGGTGTCCCTCCCGACGGGGTGCGCGTGATGAAAGTGTTCTCGTAGGGTATCGGTGACAGCGGCATCTCGGGGTCGAGCCATGCATAAGAGAGGCCGTTCAACGAGACGGGTGATTGATCGATGGTCAGCCTCACGGTCAAGGACCGAATGGTCGATTCCGGTTGACTGCCGTAGTTGCCGCGGGCCTTGAAGCCACCTGTGCCGTAGTTGGGATTGAGGGTTATTTCCGTGGTCCATCGGCTGGCATCGACGGTGATCATATCGGCGCGCGGCCCCCGTAGGGTATTTCGCCCCACGAGTCTTCGATCTTTTCGAGGACGGGCGTCACTTCTGAATTGGTTGTGTCGACCTGCTTCGCGGTGTTCATGGATGACCTCCTTGGTCTTTTTCATTTGATTGTTTCAACGCTTGAACCTGCATGAATCAGCCTGGCTACTTCCTTCGAGCGGATATCATTTCCCATCGCATAGCTGACAGGAGCGCTTGTCGTTCGGGTCATTAACATGCAGTCAGATTATCGATCATCCACCTTGCTCCCGCCTGTGGCCCCGGACTCTCGGTTCTCGCAATGAACCGCGCTATAGGTCTTGCGGCGCTGTACTCGAACCAGAGACGCACGTCGGACTGTCCATCGTTTGGAGCAACTCTGATCGCTTGGATTAACAAACCTTGTTCATCGAACATATCGACAAAGGACTCGGCCTGCCAAAGGAAGAAGACCATACCAATTCTAAGGTTCAACACGGTCTTGGCAAACTTCACCTCTACACTGCCTGGTAGAATAAAGTGCTCGGCTTTGTTTTGCAGCTGAACGCTACGGCCGGTAATTTGGGGACCGAACTCATCGTTAAAAAACGGATGTGTTAAAACGTTTGTCCGTAAAATGGTGAGAGTGGCCTGTCCTCCAGCTAAGGAATAGGCGCGGCCCTGCGGCAATGAGGCCCAAATATCGCTACACACGGGCAGTTCTTCGAAATCGAGGACGACCGGATTTGACGCGAGCACCGCCAACGTAAACACGGCCGATTCCGGCTGGCTGCCGTACTGGCCGACGGCCTTGAAGCTGTGGCTACCCAGGGCCAGGCCGGTGAGCTGTTTGCTCCATTGGCCGTTGGCCCCGACGGAGACCTCGCCCTTGGACGCGCTGCCGTCGAAGAGCTCGACGGTCTGGTTTGCCGCGGCGGTACCCGCGAGGGTGAGGGTGGTGTCGAAGGTGGTGCCGTTGTTCGGCACGTCGCCGTTCGTGTCCTGAACACTGACAATGACGGGCGCCCTGCTGCCGATGATCTGGTAGGCCCGCTCGGGCGAAGGATACAAGGCGCTGGGCCGGATCATGTGGCGCACACGGCGGCCTG
>NZ_JBNDHZ010000094.1:0-3362 GCF_056755355.1 Luteibacter sp. HAY1-4A | reverse complement strand
CTTCCCATCGGCAGCTATCGCGTGAACGTCCAGCAGGATGGCCGCACTGTCGCCAGCCGCGAAATCAGCGTGGTGGCGGGCCAGTCGGCGCAGGTGAACTTCATCGCGCCGGCCGCGAGCCAGACCGATGCACAAGCACTCGACGTCGTCACGGTATCGGCCACCGCCCTGGCCGCCATCGATGTTGCATCCGTCGAATCGCGCACGAGCTTCACGGCCGACCAGCTCAACAAGCTGCCCGTGCCGCGCAACGTGGTGGACGTGGCCGCGCTGACGCCCGGCACCGTCAAGGGCGACGAAGCGTTCGGTAACCTGCCCTCGTTCGGCGGCGCGTCCGTCGCGGAGAACAGCTACTACGTCAATGGCTTCAACGTCACCAACCTGTACAACAACCTGTCTTTCGCCGAGGTTCCCTTCCAGGCGATCCAGCAGCTCGACGTGCAGACCGGCGGCTACGGTGCGCAGTACGGTTTCTCCACCGGCGGCGTGACCTCCGTGATCACCAAGCGCGGCACGAACGAATGGAAGGGCGGCGGCAGCTGGGTGTACACGCCGGCGTGGGGCCGCGAACAGCGGCCCACCACCTATACGAAGGACGGCAACCTCTACCGCACGTACCAGCAGGACAGCGACAACCAGAACGTCTACACCGCGTGGCTCGGCGGGGCGCTGGTGAAGGACAAGCTGTTTTTCTACGGCATCTTCCAGGCGGATCGCCAGACGAAAACCACCTACCCCATCGCTACCTCGTCGGCCGCCGCGCAGCGCGACACCAACGACAATCCATTCCACCTGATCAAGATGGATTGGAACATCGACGATTCGAACATTCTCGAATGGACGTCGATGAACAACACGAAGCACATCACGAACCGTTACTTCGGGTCGTCCATCGACGGTGACGGCAAGCCGTCCACCGACGATTACCTCGGGCGCCGCCAGCAGAAGACCGGCGGCGCCACCAATATCTTCAAGTACACAGGCTACCTCAACGACGACCTCACCCTGTCCGCGCAGTGGGGCAAGATGAAGGGCAAGAACTCGTCGGAGTACATCAGCGCCGATGGCACGGTCACGAGATACGACGGCGACATCGAGGGCTCGAACTCCGGCTGTCCGTACATCATCGATCGCCGCTCCAGCACCCTCGCGGGCGAGAACGGGCCTATTCGCTCGTGCTACCTCAGCAGCCAGATCGACCGCTTCGACGGCGAGGACGTGCGCACGGCCTACCGCATCGACCTCGACTGGCAGCTCGGCGATCACAGCGTTTCGGGCGGCTACTCGCGTGAAGAGTGGACGTCGGAGGCAGGCAAGAGCTATGCCGGCGGCGCGCTGTACTACTACCGGACCAATGCGGCCGGTGAGGACTACGTCACCCATTACAACTTCCGCACCGGCGGTTCGGTGAGCGTCGACCAGAAGTCGTGGTACCTGCAGGACAACTGGCAGGTTACCGACAAGTTCCTCGCTTACATCGGCGTACGCAACGATTCGTTCGAGAACAAGAACGGCGACGGCCAACGTTTCGTTCGCCAGGGCAATATCTGGCAACCGCGCCTCGGCTTCGCCTGGGACGTATTCGGCGACTCCGGCACCAAGGTGTTCGGCACGGCGGGCCGCTATTCCTTGCCTATCGCGGCCAATGTCGCCCTGCGTGCCGCCACCGCGTCGTACTACACGATGCAGAACTTCTCGTATTCCGGCATCGACCCCGTGACCGGCGCGCCCATCCTCGGCGATCCACTCGGCGACCGGCTCGTCGTCAACGGAGAGAACGGCAGCACGCCGAATCCGAGTTCCGTCGCCTCGAAAGGCCTGAAGCCCTACTCGCAGGACGAATACATCCTCGGATTCCAGCACCGCATCAACAGCGACAACGCGTTCCTCAACGACTGGGTGGTCGGCGCCAAGGCCACTTACCGCAGGCTCAACAACGCCATCGACGATACCTGCGACTGGCGTCCGTTCTACGACTATGGAAAGTCCATCGGCCTCGACATGGACGCCAACGGAGACCGCTTCTCGCCCCCGTCCACCACCCCCGGCTGCTTCATCTACAACCCGGGCAGCAAGGTCTCCGTGGACGTCGACCTCGACGGCAGCGGCACGCTGCACAACGTGACCCTTCCCGGCAGTGCATTCGGCGCCAAGGCCAAGCGCACCTACCAGGCGGTTACCCTGTCTGCGGAAAAAGCGACCGAGCGCCTGTACGTCAATGCGTCCTACACCTGGTCGAAGAACCGCGGCAACACGGAAGGCCTGGTGAAGTCCGACAACGGCCAGGACGACACGGGCACTACGAGCGCGTTCGACTATGCCGAACTGATGGTCGGCGCCAACGGCTACCTGCCGAACGATCGCCGGCACAGCTTCAAGATCTACGGCGGGTATACGCTCTCCCCGGAGTGGTCCGTCGGCGTGAACGGCCTGCTTGAATCGGGGCGCCCGACCAGCTGCTTCGGCGGTGGCGAAGGCACGGTCGCGGGCATTCCGAGCTACAGCTCCGCGTTCTTCTACTGCGAAGGGAAGATCTCCGGCCGCGGCCGTGGAAAGCGCCTGCCATGGACGTGGACGCTGAGCCCGAATGTCGTATACACGCCAGCCTTCGCCAGGGGCCTGACGATGCAACTGGACGTCATCAACGCGTTCAACAACGCGAAGCCGACCACCATCACCGAGGTAGCGGAAAACGGCGCCGACCAGACGTACTACAGCACGACGTACCACGTGCCGAAAAACTACCAGGCACCGCGCTCCGTACGCCTGATGGTGCAGTACGACTTCACGCTGTAAGGCACACGGCTAAAGAGGGGCCGCCCTTCGGGGCGGCCTCTTTTTGTCTGATCAGAAAGATCAAAGAACCAGCGGGCGGTCCGGCAGTTCGTTCCTGCGCGCATCGCCGTTCGCGGGAAAATGCCGCGCCAGCAAGGCACCGGCTTCTGCCACGCCCGTTTGTACCGCCTCACGGAAATGCCCCTGTGCGAACTGGTCGCGCATGTGCGCCGTGATCGCTTCCCACTCGGCCGGCGCTACGACCTTCGCGATGCCGCGGTCGGCGACGATCTCTATACGGTGTTCGGCTAGAAGCACGTAGAGCAGCACGCCGCTGTTTTCCTCGGTGTCCCACACACGCATGTGGGAAAACAGCATGGCTGCGCGGTCGCGTGCGGTGACATCGGCCGCCACCGCCGAGAATGGCAGGCGCGATTCGATCGCCACCCGCAGTTCGCCGCGATGCCGGCCCTCGCCTTCCGCCACCGTCTTTGCGATGGCGTCGAGCGTGGCTGGAGGGAATTGCCGGCCCATCTGGAACCAGGCACCGAACAGGTTGGTCGTGATTCTGTCTCTTATACACATCT
>NZ_JBNDHZ010000093.1:0-3696 GCF_056755355.1 Luteibacter sp. HAY1-4A | reverse complement strand
CCGTGTACTCCGTGCCGACCAGTGCGAACGCGGAAGACCATGTGTCCATGGGTGCCAACGAGGCCCGCCACGTGCTGGAGATGACCGAAGACCTCGGCCACGTGCTGGCGATGGAGCTGTACACCGCGGCCCAGGCGCTGGAGTACCGGCAGGACATGCTCAATGCCGCGCGCTCCCTTGCGCATCGCGGCGACTTGCCGGCGTTCGTCTCGAAGATTTCCGGCGTGCCGCGCGCGGATTCGCCGCACTACGCACGCTTCGAGGGCGAGGTGCGCGCGCTGATGGATGCGCTGGCCTCCGCCGACGATTTCCACGGCGGCAAGGCCGTGCGCGAAGCGCTGGCCACCTTGCGCGAGCATGTGGCCTTCATGCAGCGCGACCGCGCGATGGACGGCGACGTGCGGGCGGTATGCGAACTGGTGGCGTCCGGCCGCCTAGTGACTGGGCGCTAGCGGCTCCTAAACCTCCGGCGAAGACCGCGATGCGGCGCCCGATTCTCCACCCGGTGCCCAATCGTCGAGCATGCCGGCGCGCACACCGGCGAGATACTGGTAAAGCTGGGCGTCGTTCGCGAGGCCCAGTTTTGCCATGGCCGAACGCTTCTGCCGGCTGATCGTCTTGAAGCTGCGCCCCATGAGTGCGGCGATTTCCGAAAGGCCGTGTCCTTTCGCATAAGCACGGAGTACCTCCACCTCGCGTGGCGACAGCCGCGTGGAGAGATCGTCGTGGCCCGCCGCGCAGTCGGCCTCGTGGAACAGGCGGCGGATCGCGGGGCTCAGATAGGAGCGGCCCACGTCGGCCGCGTGCACCGCCACGGGAATGTCGCGCAGGTTGGCGCGCTTGTCGAAGATGGCCGCCACGCCCATGTCGAGCAGGCCGCGCAACACGGCGGGATTCGAGAGCATGGTGAGGATGACGATGCCGACGTCGGGACGGGTGGCGCGAATGCGCCGGATCATGGGCAGGCCGTCGGGTTGGTTGCCCTCCGGCATGGAATAGTCGGTGATCACGACGTCGCAGGGGTGGTCGACCAGGGCCTCGAACAGGGTGTCGGTATCGTGGGCGCGGGCGATGACCTCGTATCGATGCGCCCTGAGAATGGTTTCGACCCCCGCAACGACGACCGGGTGATCGTCGGCGATGATCACGGTGCTCGACATGGTAGGGCTCGCGGCATGGAGGGGGGCCATGGTGGCGAGCGACCGGCGCGAAATATATGGAAGAAAAGCGCAATTGTGTCCGGAGGCGCTTGCCACGGGCCGGTTGCGCAGTTAGGATTAGTTATCGTATTAACGCGTTAGTACATTATGAAGCGTCGCTCCCTCGATCCGGAAACCCCCGCCGATTCCGCTGAAACCAGCCTGTGCGAAGCCCTGGCCGGGCTCACCACCGTGGAGGAGATGCGGGCCTTCCTGCACGACCTGTGCACCCCGGCGGAGATCGAAGTCATGGTCGATCGCTGGCGGGTGGTGCCGCACCTGCTCGAGGGCCGCTCCTATCGCGAGATCCATGAGCGGACGGCGGTCAGCATCACCACCATCGGGCGCGTCGCGCGTTACCTCAACCAGGGCAACGGCGGGTACATGGCCGCCGCCGCCCGGCGCAATCTCGGGGGCGCAGCATGAACCCGCGCGACCGACTGCGCATCGCCATGCAGAAGTCCGGCCGGCTCACCGAGCCCGCCCAGGAACTGCTCGCCCGCTGCGGCCTCAAGTTCCGGCAGAGCCGCGACAAGCTTTTCTGCTTTGGCGAGGGCGAACCGGTGGATCTGCTGCTGGTTCGCGATGACGACATCCCCAGCCTCATCGCGGAGGGCGTATGCGACCTCGGCATCGTGGGCCGGAACGTCCTGCGCGAGTTCCAGCTTTCGAACGAGGAAGCGGGCGTGGGTCTGGACGAACTGCGGCCGCTGGGCTTCGGGCACTGCCGGCTTTCCATCGCGGTACCCCAGGAAGACGCCTATGAAGGTCCCTCGCAGCTGGCGGGGCAGCGCATCGCCACGTCATACCCGGGCCTGCTGGGCGAGTGGCTGCGTGCGAACGGCGTCGATGCCAAAGTGGTGATGCTGGCCGGCTCGGTGGAGATCGCGCCGCGCCTCGGCACGGCGGACGCCATCTGCGACCTCGTCTCCAGCGGTGCCACGCTCGGCGCGAACCAGTTGCGCGAAGCGGCGGTGGTCGTCGAAAGCGAAGCTGTGCTCGCCGGCCGCCGCGAGCTTCCCGCTGACGAGCGCGCCGATATCGCCGAACTGCTCTTGCGCCGGCTCGACGGTGTGATCCAGGTGCGCGACTCGCGCCTCATCCTGATGCAGGCGCCGCGTAATGCGCTCGCGGCGATCACACGTCTGCTGCCGGGTGCGCCCGTGCCCACGCTCACGCCGATCGACGGCGCGCCGGATCACGTGGTGCTGCAGGCACTGTGCGCCGGGTCGGTGAGCTGGCGGCAACTCGAAGACATGAAGCGCGCTGGCGCGCGCGACATGCTGGTGCTGCCCGTGGAGAAGATGCTGGCATGAAGCGGATCGACTGGAAGATTCTCGACGAGGCGGGGCGCGAGGCGGCGCTTGCACGACCGGCGCAGTCGCGCGCCCCGGGCCTTCGCCAGGGCGTGGAGGCGATCGTCGCCGAGGTGCGGGCGCGGGGCGATGCCGCGCTGTTCGAACTCACGTCCCGGTACGACGGCGTGGAGATGGACGATCTTGCCGTGTCCGCGCAAGAATTCGCCGATGCCGAAGCGCGCCTTCCCGAAGCATTGAAGGCGGCCATTCTCGAGGCGGCGGGTCGTATCGAAACGTTCCATCGCGCTGGCGCGCCGGTACCGGTGGCCATCGAGACGGCGCCAGGCGTGCGTGTGGAGCGCATCCTGCGACCCATTCGTCGCGTGGGACTCTACGTGCCGGCGGGCGGCGCTCCGCTGCCCTCGACCGCCATCATGCTGGGAGTGCCCGCCGCTATCGCGGAGTGCCGCGATGTGGTGATGTGCACACCGGTGCAGGCGAATGGCCGGTGCGACGATGCGGTGCTGTTCGCGGCGCGCGCCGTCGGCGTGCATCGCGTGTTCAAGCTGGGCGGTGCGCAGGCGATCGCCGCCATGGCGTATGGCACGGCATCCGTTCCCCGTTGCGACAAACTGTTCGGTCCCGGTAATGCATGGGTCACCGAGGCGAAGCTGCAAGTGGCCGGCGATCCGGCAGGTGCCGCCATCGACATGCCCGCCGGTCCGTCGGAAGTGCTGGTGATCGCCGACGACAATGCCGATCCGCGTTTCGTCGCCGCCGACCTGCTGTCGCAGGCGGAGCACGGGCCCGATTCGCAGGTGTTGCTCGTCAGCCCGTCGCGCGACCTGCTCGATGCGGTGGAAGCCGAGGTGGAACGGCAACGGGTCGAGCTCCCGCGCGCCGACGTGGCGGCGCTCGCACTGCGGGAAAGCCGCCTCGTGCTGGTTGGCGATCTCGCCGAGGCAGTGGCGGTCAGCAACCTCTACGCGCCGGAGCACCTCATCATCCAGACGGCCGATCCGCGCGCATTGCTAGACGACATCGAGTCCGCCGGATCCGTCTTCCTCGGCGAGTGGACGCCCGAGTCCATCGGCGACTACTGCAGCGGCAGCAACCATGTGCTGCCTACGTATGGCTACGCGCGTAGCTTCAGCGGCGTGTCCGTGGCCAGTTTCCAGAAGCAGGTCACGGTGCAGCAG
>NZ_JBNDHZ010000092.1:0-4314 GCF_056755355.1 Luteibacter sp. HAY1-4A | reverse complement strand
GAACCAATACAGTACGAAGAGCGGACCGGCCACCACGGTGTTCTGCCAGAAGACCCAGTGCCATGTGGCGTGCTCCAGGTACCACCCCTCCAGCGACGACGCCACGTTCAGTCCGAGGATGATGTTCATGGCATATGCCGCAAGGCCCCAGGGCCACAGCGAGCGCGGCAGGCTGACCAGGATGAAGGCCGCGGTCAGAGGGATGAACGTGCCGGAGCCCAGGCCTGCCAGCACCTGCAGCAACAGGAACGTGCGCAGGTCGGGAGCCAGGGGCAGCAGGAGCTCGGCCAGGCCATACACCACGCAACCGGTGAGGAGCACCCGGCGCGGGGTGAAGGCACGACCAAGGAAGATCGCCAGCGGTCCGATCATCATCTGGGCCGCGGAGAACGCCGTCGGGATCCAGGCCCCTTCGTCGAAGCCGGCGCCGATCGCGCCGCGCACGTCGGCAAGGCCGATGGAGGTCAGCCGGGACGTGAGCGTCGTGGCCACGGCACCTACCAGCACCGCGACGATACCGAGCCAGGGCAGGGGAGCCGGAGGTGCCGCTGGCGCTGCGACGGCCTGGGCGGTGGCATTCATTGTGCCGCTCCGGCCGATGCCACGGGCTGCCGCGGCACCGCGTCGCCTTCGTGCCAGCCGCCGCCGAGGGCCTTGATCAATGCGACGGCGGCGAGCAGGCGCTGCTGGTCGTTCTGGATGGCCGCGCGCCGGCTGGCCAGCGCCTGCCGTTCGGAGTCGACCACTTCGAAGTATCCCGCCAGCCCACGGTCGTAGCGCGAACGCGAGACCTGCGCCGCCGACGTGGCCGCTTCCACGGTCGCGGCCAGTGCCTCGCCGCGCTCGCGAAGCCAGCGCGAGTCGGTAAGGGCGTCCTGCACTTCGCGAAAGGCGACGATGCCGCCCTGGCGCCAGTTCGCCAGGGCACCGCGATACGCCGCTTCGGCCGCCTGGAGGTTCGCCCGGTTGCGGCCGCCGTCGAAGATCGGCAAGTGGACGGCCGGACCGATCGACCACGCGCGGCTGTCGTCGCTGGTGAGGTCGCCCAGGCGATCGCTGGCGATACCGCCTGCCGCGGTCAGTCGTACCTGCGGGAAGAACGCGGCTCGCGCCACGCCGATGCGGGCGCTGGATGCGGCGAGGGCCCGCTCGTCCGCGGCCACATCGGGACGCCGCTCGAGCAAGGCGGACGGCAGACCGGCAGGCACCTCCGGCAACACAGGCTCCCAGTCACGGGCGGCGAGCGTGAAGTCGGGCGCGTTGCGTCCCTCTAGCGCTGCGAGCGCGTGCTCGAGGTTGTCGCGGCGTCGGCGGGCGTCGGCAAGGTCGGCACGCGTCTGGGTCAGGTCGGCGCGGGCGCGCAGCACGTCCAGGTCGCCGACCACGCCCGCATGGGCACGCCGCTCCGCCAGGCGAAGCGCGTCTTCGCGCAGGCTTACCGTGCGCACCAGCACATCGATGTCGCGATCGCCGTTGCGCAACGAGAAATACGTGGACGCCGTGGTAGCTGCGAGGCTGAGGCGGAGGGCGGCAACGGCATCCGCGCTGCCCTCCACGTCGGCGCCAGCTGCTTCGACGCTTCGTCGCACGCGTCCCCACAGGTCCACCTCGTAGGCGACGTCGACGGGCACGCGCCACAGCGTCGTTTCCAGTTCGGGAAGGCGGTTCTGCACGGTGCCCGATGTGCGTGCACGCGCATAGGCCGGATCCAACGAGACATCCGGAAATTCATCGGCACGCGCGACGCCGAGCAGGGCACGCACACGGTCGTGGCGGGCCAGCGCGGCGGCGAGATCCTGGTTGGCGGTGAGCGTCGCCTCGACGTGGCGATCCAGTTCCTCGTCGCCGAACAGGGCCCACCAGCGGTCGGGTAGCGGCGCGCTGGAAGCGGTCGCCTCGCGCCATGCCGCGGGCGCCGTGGCTTCGGGCCGCCGGTAGTCGGGCCCGACGACGCAACCCGCCAGTGCGGCAACGAGGAAGCATGGCAGGACGGTGCGCATCGTCACGGCGCGCCGTTTCCGCCGGCGCGGATCTTTACGACCGTCGACAGGCCCGGCGCCAGGCGCTCGCGGTAGCGTCTCAGGTCGTCCGCGGAGAAGAGGATCTTCACGGGCACGCGCTGGACCACCTTGGTGAAATTGCCCGTGGCGTTGTCGGGCGGAAGCAGGGCGAACTGCGAACCGGACGCCGGAGAAATGCTGTCCACGCGGCCGACGAAGCGCGCATCGGGCAGGGCATCCACGGTCATGTGGGCGACGGTGCCACGGCGTATGCCAGCCAGCTGCGTTTCCTTGAAATTGGCCACGACCCACACTTCGTCCGAGACGATCGAGAGGAGGGTCTGCCCGGCGGTGACGCGCGCGCCCACTTCCACCGTGCGCCGGCCGACGTATCCGCTTACCGGTGCGACGACCTTGGTATAGCCGTACGCGAGCTGCGCATCGTGCAGCGCCGCTTCTCCGGTCGCCACCTGCGCCTGTGCCGACTCCCGCGCGGCAACCGCCGCGACCTTGCGGGCAACGGCGCTCGCACGATTGGCCACGGCGGAATCGGCCGCGGCCTTCGCCGCGTCGTACTCCTGCCGGGAGATGCCGCGCGGCGTCTCGTTCACCAGTTCTCCGGCGCGGCGCAGGTCGAGCGTGGTCTTTCTCTCCGAGGCTTCGGCGGCCGCGATCGCCGCGGTGGCCTCGGCCACCTGCGCCTCGGCGCTGGCGACCTGGCCCTTCGCCCGCGCGATCTCCGCACGGGCCTGCTCCACCCGCACGTCGAAGTCGCGGGTGTCGAGTTCCAGCAGCACTTCGCCGGCGCGCACGTGCTGGTTGTCGTCCACATGCAGGGTCAGCACGGTGCCCGTCACCCGGGGCGCGACGGGGTGGATGCGCCCGGTCACATAGGCATCGGTGGTGGTCTCGGTGCGGTCCAGCCAGAAGAAAAGCAGCACCGCCAGCGTGCCGAGCACGAGCATCCCCCCGATGATGCGCAACGCGTGTTTCATGCAGCCTTCCCTCCCGACAGCCCAACACGCTGCCATCGCCGGGCGCAGTTAGCTTGGCGATTCCTGTGTCGCCGCACGGCGGTTTTGTCGTTGACCGGCCGCTATATACCTTCCTATATTGCGAGCCTTCCGCCCTCGGGAACCGCCCATGCGCTCCGGCCCGCTCATCGCGCTGTTCCTGCTGGCGGTTTCACCGCTCGCCGGTGCCGCCGATCTCGTCGTTTCGGCCGCCGCCAGCCTCACCGACGCCTTCCGCGCCACCGCCAAGGCTTACGAAGCCAGCCACTCCGGCACGCACGTCGTCCTGAACTTCGCGGCATCGGACGTCCTGATGCGCCAGATCGCCAACGGCGCGCCGGCCGACGTGTTCGCCTCGGCGGACCAGGCGGCGATGGACAAGGCCGTGGCCGCGAAGGCCGTCGAATCGGCATCGCGCGTGGATTTCGCCCGCAACCGACTGGTGTTGGTCGTGCCGAAGGCACCACGCGTCGCCATTTCGTCACCGGCGTCCCTGGCGGACAAGGGCGTGCAGCGGGTGGCCTACGGCGACCCCGCCTCGGTGCCGGCAGGCCGCTACGCGAAGGCCGCGCTGGAAGCGTCGGACCTGTGGACGACGGTGTCGGCCAAGGGCGTGCTGGCGCAGAACGTCCGCCAGGCGCTGGACTATGTGGCGCGTGGCGAAGTGGATGCCGGGATCGTCTTTGCCACGGACGCGGCCATGATGCGCGACCGGGTGGACGTGGTCGCCACGCTTCCCACGCCCGTGCCGGTCACCTATCCCATCGCCGTCGTCGCCGGGTCGAAGCAGGCTCCGGAAGCCGCATCCTTCATCGCCTTCGTCCAGTCGCAGGAAGGCAGGCGGACCCTGGCCCGCTACGGGTTCGAGGCTCCCTGACGGGCATGGACTCCCTCTGGATCCCGTTGGCGCTCACGCTCAAGGTCGCGTTGTGGGCGACCGCGATCAACCTCGTGCTCGGCGTCGCGGTGGCCTTCGGCCTGTCGCGCTGGCGCTCGCACATGCGCGAAGTGGTCGATTCGATACTTACCCTCCCGCTGGTGCTGCCGCCGACCGTGCTGGGCTATTACCTGCTGGTGCTGCTGGGCCGGCGCGGCACCTTCGGTGCCTGGCTCGACCGGCTGGGTATCGAGCTCGTCTTCACTTGGCAGGGTGCGGTCATCGCGTCGACGCTGGTGGCCTTTCCGCTCGTGCAGAAAGCCGCGCGCGCCGCGTTCGAAGCGGTAGACCCGCAACTGGAAGACGCGGCCCGTGTGCTCGGGCTCGGTACCGCCGCCACTTTCTTCCGCGTGTCCTTGCCGCT
>NZ_JBNDHZ010000091.1:0-5693 GCF_056755355.1 Luteibacter sp. HAY1-4A | reverse complement strand
CAAGCCACCCGAGTTGCCAGAACCCATGCAGAAAGTACGCGTTCTTATCGTCGACGATTCGGCCCTGGTTCGTAAGGTGCTGACCACCATGCTCGAGTCCGATCCGGGCATCGAGGTGGTGGGCACCGCTGCGGACCCGCTGATCGCGCGCGACAAGATCAAGCAACTCAATCCCGATGTACTCACGCTCGACGTCGAGATGCCGCGGATGGACGGCCTTACCTTCCTCGACAACCTCATGCGCCTGCGCCCCATGCCGGTGGTGATGGTGTCCACGCTGACCGAGAAGGGCGCCGACGTCACCCTGCGTGCCCTGGAACTGGGCGCGGTGGATTTCTTCACCAAGCCTTCGGCCGACCTCGCCAACACGTTCATGGAGCACGCGCCGGAAATCTGCGCGAAGGTGCGCCTCGCCGCCGGTGCCAAGCCGCGCGAGCGCGCCAACGTCACGAAGCTGGATGTCGCGCCCCGGCTGTCCGCCGACGCCGTGCTGCCGCGCGCGCAGACCGCCGGTAGCCGCGGCGGGACGCGCATCATCGCCATCGGCGCATCCACCGGCGGTACCGAAGCCATTCGCGTGGTGCTGGAAGCCATGCCGCCCACGGCGCCGCCCATCGTCATTACCCAACATATTCCCGCCGCCTTCAGCGGCCCGTTCGCCGCCCGCATGGATTCCTGCTCGGCCATGCGCGTGTGCGAGGCCCGCGACGGCCAGCCGATCCAGCCCGGCCATGCCTACATCGCTCCCGGCAGCCAGCATCTCCTGGTCATGTGGGACGGCGCGCGCCATGTCTGCCGCCTCCACGACGGCCCGCCCGTGAACCGGCACAAGCCTGCGGTGGACGTGCTGTTCCGGTCCGTGGCCGCCAGCGTCGGCGCCGCCGCCATCGGCTGCCTGCTCACGGGCATGGGTGACGACGGCGCACGTGGGCTCGGCGAACTGAAAGAAGCCGGCGCGCCCACGCTCGTGCAGGACGAGGCCAGCTCCGTCGTCTGGGGCATGCCCGGTGCCGCCTGGAAGGCCGGCGCCGCCGGCGAAATGCTTCCGCTGGATGCCATTGCGGCGCGCCTGCTTGCGCTCGCCAACACCCCCGTACCCGCCGCTGCCCGCGTCGGCACCTGATTATCGAGACGTCATCATGCTGATCCCCAAAAACGAACGCATCGTCGGCTTCGCCGCAAGCGCCATCGCGCTGGTGCTGGTGCTGGTGTTCCACTCGGCCTGGGTCGCTCCGGTGGTCGTGGCCCTGCTGACGGCGACCTGGATCGCGATCAGCCTGCGCCCGGCGCCACTGCCCGACGTAGAGGTGGTGCTCAATTCCACCGCCAGCGACGAGGCGTCCGTGCGCGAGGCCATGGAAGACGTGCGCAGCGCCATCGTCGACGAACTCGGGCACGCCAGCCGCGAGCTCAACCAGGCGCTCGACCTTCTGCGCGACGCCGTGGCTGAACTCGGTGGCGGGTTCAACGGCCTGTCGCACAAGACCGGCAAGCAGCAGAAGCTGCTCAGCGAGATCATCGAAGCCGGCGGCAAGGGCATTTCCGTCCAGGACTTCGCCGACCGCACCGCGAGCCTGCTCGAGCACTTCGTCGGCCTGATCGTGCAGCTGTCGCGCGAAAGCCTGCGCATCGTCTACCGCATCGACGGCATGGCGAAGGAAATGGACGCCGTGTTCGCGCTGCTGAAGAACGTGAACACCATTGCCGAGGAAACGAACCTCCTGGCCTTGAATGCCGCGATCGAAGCGGCTCGTGCGGGCGAGTCCGGCCGTGGCTTCGCGGTGGTGGCGGGCGAGATCCGCAACCTCGCCCAGCACAGCAACCAGTTCAACGAGAAGATCGGCACGCACGTGGAGCGCTCGCGCACCGCCATGGAGCAGCTGCGCGAACTGGTCGGCCACATGGCCTCGCAGGACATGAACGTGGCGCTCTCCACCAAGGGCGGCATCGACGAGATGATGGCGACCATCACCGAATCGAACGCACGCACCAGCGCGGCGGCAGATGAGGCGGCTTCCCTCAACCGGGGCCTGGGCAACGACGTGTCCACGACGATCCGCTCGCTCCAGTTCGAAGACATCCTGAGCCAGCTGTTGCACCAGACCCGTTCGCGCCTGGTCGAGCTGCAGGAGATCACGGCCGACTGCACGCGTGACATCGAAGAACTGGCCTGCGTTCCCGCCGAGGCGTCCGAGCTTGGCGCCCGCGCCCAGCGCGTGCGCACCCGCCTGGCCGAGCAGCGCGAGCGCGCCCGGTTGCGTTCGCGCGGTCCCGCCCTGCAGCAGTCGATGGCTGCCGGCGACATCGACCTGTTCTGAGGAAGCTTCCCATGCCTATCAATGTCCACCACGATTCCGAGCAGGGCTGCCTCACGCTGCACCTGGGCGACCGCTTCGACTTCTCCATCCATCGCGCCTTCCACGACGCATGCCTCGGCGACATGCCCCCGGCGCGAAGCTACGTGCTCGACCTCGAACAGGTCGTCGGCATGGACAGTTCCGCGCTCGGCATGCTGATGCTCCTGCGTGAGCACGCCGGCGGCGACCGCGCGGAGATCCGCATCGTCAACGCCAGCGCCGACCTGCGGAACACATTGCGCATCGCGGGTTTCGACAAGCTTTTCACCGTGCACTGAACGGCTCTCGACCGATAAAGGCTTAACGGCTCGGCTACAAGCTCATCTGACCGGCCCTTCACGGGCTTGGCGGCAACATCTTGCGACCGCAAGCGCCGAGTCCCGCCATGCCCCTGTCCCTGGTTCCCCCGCCGATCCACTTCGACGAGTCCCTGGAGCGCGTGGAGGCCGACGAGGCCGAGACCGTGGAGGAGCTGATCGAGACGCTGACCCGGATCAACCAGACCACGCTGGAGCACGAAAAACATGCCCACCGGTCGGTGCACGCCAAGAGCCATGCACTGCTGACCGGTGAACTGATCGTCCCGGGCGACCTGCCGCGGGAACTGGCGCAAGGGCTGTTCGCCCGGGAAGGCACGTATCCCCTGGTCATGCGGCTGTCGACCGTCCCGGGCGACCTTCTCGACGACAGCGTGTCGACGCCGCGCGGCATGGCGCTGAAGATCATCGGTGCCGAGGGCGAACGGCTGCCCGGCAGCGAGGGCGACCTCACCCAGGACTTCGTGCTCGTGAACGGGCCGGTATTTTCCGCGCCGAACGCCAAGCGCTTCTCTGCATCGCTGAAGCTGGTGGCCGCCACGACGGACCGCGCGGAAGGTGCCAAGAAGGCCCTGTCGGCGGTGCTGCGCGGCACAGAGCGGGTCATCGAGGCGTTCGGCGGCAAGAGCGCGACGCTCCTGAGCCTCGGTGGCCAGCCGGAGACGCATCCGCTCGGCGATACCTACTACAGCCAGGCACCCATCCGCTTCGGCGAGTATGTGGTGAAGGTGTCGGTGGCCCCGCACTCGCCGAACCTCACGGCGCTCACGGATGCCGAACTCAACGTCAACGGCAAGCCGAACGGCCTGCGCGAAGCGATGGTGAAGCACTTCGCGGAGCAGGGCGGCGAATGGGACCTGCGCGTCCAGTTCTGCACGGACCTGGAGTCGATGCCGATCGAGGATGCCTCGGTGCACTGGCCCGAGGAAAAAAGCCCCTACATCGACGTGGCACGCATCGTCGTGCCTCCGCAACCGGCATGGAACGCCGCGCGCCGCGCGGCCATCGACGACGGCATGGCGTTCAGCCCGTGGCACGGCCTCGCCGCCCACCGCCCCTTGGGATCGGTGATGCGCGCGCGCCGCGTGGCGTACAAGGTGATGGCGAAGTTTCGTGCGCACCACAATGGCAGGACCATCACGGAGCCCCGTTCCATCGCCGATCTGGAACTGTAGGAGCCAGGTCGGCTACCGGACTACCAGCCCATGTAGTGCCCGCCATTGATGGCGAGATTGGAACCGGTGATCCAGCTGGAATCCTCGGAGGTGAGGAACGCCACGGCGTGCGCGATTTCCTCGGGCCTGCCGAGGCGGCCCACGGGAATCTGGGCGATGATCTTCGCGCGGATGTCCTCGGGCACGGCCATCACCAGATCGGTGCCCACGTATCCAGGTGACACCGTGTTCACTGTGATGCCGAAGCGTGCGTTCTCCTGCGCCAGCGAGATAGTGAATCCGTGCACGCCGGCCTTGGCCGCGGCGTAGTTGGCCTGGCCGTATTGACCCTTCTGCCCGTTGATCGAGCTGATCTGGACGATGCGGCCCCATTGCCGGGAACGCATGCCCTCGATGACCGGGCGGGTGACGTTGAAGCACGCATTGAGGTTGGTGTTCACCACCTCGGTCCACTGCTGGTAGTCCATCTTGTGGAAGGTGGTGTCACGCGTGATGCCGGCGTTGTTCACCAGGATTTCCACCGGACCGGCCAGGTCTTCCACCGCACGCACCATCGCTTCGGCCGAAACGGGATCGGACACGTCCCCCGGCACCATCACCACGTCGATGCCGTCGCGGATCATGTCTTCGCGCCACGCGGCAGCCCGGGCCTCGTCGCGGAAGTTGGTGGCGACCCGGTGGCCCTGGCGGGCAAGGTAGCGCACGATCGCCGTTCCGATGCCGCCCGTGCCGCCGGTCACCAGCGCCGTTCGCTGCGTCATGCCTTGCTTCATCCTCGTGCAATCCCGTGGTGGCCCGTCGCCGGGCAAACGATTCTTATAGCGTCGCCGCGTCGACAAGACTACTGCGGCGAAGCGACGCAGGCGCGAATCCGTGCAATGCGTCCCGAAGGAGCCTCTCGGGGGTGGTCGCGCCGGACCGGGTCGCGAGCCCCAGGCGGTCGAGCGCCGCGCGCAAGGCGGGCAGGGGGTCGTCCGCGTCCACGGGCAGGGCGGCGGTGGACTTCGACAGTTTCCGGCCCTGCGCGTCGAGCACCAGCGGCAGGTGCAGGTACCCCGGTGTCGGCACATCGAGCAGGCGCTGGAGATGGATCTGCCGGGCCGTGGAATCGAGCAGGTCGGCGCCCCTCACGACATGGGTGATGCCCTGGTCGGCGTCGTCGACTACGCAGGCCAGCTGGTAGGACCAGAGGCCCTCCACGCGACGGATGACGAAGTCGCCCGCTACTTCGCGCAGGTTCTCGGCTTGCGGACCTCGCAGGTCGTCGGTCCAGCGGACGGTGAGGTCGGGTGTGAGCAGGCGCCATGCCGGTGGCCGGGAAGGGTCGGGCGGCGCCACGCACAAGCCATCGCGGTGGACGCCGCCGGCGAAGGCCAGGTCGGTGCGGCTGCACCAGCACGGGAACAGCCTACCGTCCTCACGCAACCGCTCGAAGGCGGCGGCGTACAGCGCGTGCCGCTCCGACTGGTAGACGGGCGGCGCGTCCGGCGACAGGCCGAACGCCTCCAAGGTGGCCAGGATGGAAGCCGCCGACCCGGGAACCTCCCGCGGCGGATCGATGTCTTCGATGCGCACGAGCCAGTCGCCGCCGGCGTTTCGCGCCACCAGCCAGCTCCCCACCGCGGCCACCAGCGAGCCGAAATGGAGCGCGCCGGTGGGTGAGGGCGCGAAGCGTCCGCGGTAGCGTGGCGTGGTGTCCATGGAAGGAATTGAGACGTTTCTCATGGTTGTTGGGGCGGGAGAGCGGCAAGTGTAGGCGATGCCTTCGGCGCAGACCCGCACGGGAGCGGCGCCGCCCGCCTCCCAAGGCCTTCCGCCATTGAATCGTTCACCATTCGCCCCGA
>NZ_JBNDHZ010000090.1:0-5918 GCF_056755355.1 Luteibacter sp. HAY1-4A | reverse complement strand
GTTCCAGAGACCGTCGTCAAAAAGACGACGTGTAGGACACGGTTGGAAGGGATCGCAACACCAACCTTTTTCGGCAGGGGATGTCCGCCAAGGACACCAAAGGGAAGGCGACCCAGGTCGTCTGCGGCAGTACCACGTGGCAAGGGGTAGTGCAGATGGTAAACGGTTCCACCGCGAAGCCGGCCAAGGCTTCATCCGTCCAGGGCGCCGCGCCCGATGTCACCGGTCCGATGGGCCTTTCCACGTCATGAATCGTCGCCGTCGCGCCTGGCGCGACGGGCAGGATTTGGGTTGGCGTTGAGGGGAACGTCGAATCCTCGAGTGTTTACGCCGGCGAGGGGGTCTTCGCCGGTGGGCGTGCAGGGAGGGGTCCCGGCGCCGCACTAGGGAGGTACTGGTAATGACTTCACGAACACTGGCACAGGCTTTGGGCCTCGTGCTGACGGGCATGTTCACCGTGGCGGGGGCGGCGTATGCCGCCGATACGCCGGCCGCACAGGCCGCGCCGAAGGCAACAACAGGGCAGAGCCTGCAGGTCGTGGCGATCGATCCGACCACGGGCAAGCTGCGCGCACCGACCGCCGCCGAGCGGGCCGCGTACGTCCAGGGCGCCCAGCAGCGGCAAAGCCGCGTCTCGGCACTCACGGGCCAGCCGCGCACCAACGCCGAAGCGGTGAAGACCGCCCGCAAGATCACGCTGCACAGCGGCGCGAAGGCGACCGGCATGCGCCTGCCGCTGGAACGCATGAGCAGCGTCGTCGCCACGCGCGAGGCCGACGGCTCCCTTTCCATCCACCATGAAGACCAGGGCGCACAGGCTGCACCCAAGGCACCGGAGGCAACCCGATGATCCGCCGCGGCCTTCTCTATTCAGCCCTTCTCACAGCCGGCCTGTGCGGCGCCATGAGCGCCACCGCCGCCGAGATCAAGATCGTCAACCAGGACGTCGGTACCGGCCAGGGCCTGGACGATCACACGCCCGCCACGCCGATCGGCGGCAACCCCGGCACCACGTTCGGGCAGCAGGCGTTGAATGTCTTCCAGTTCGCGGCGGACATCCACGGCGCCTACCTGAAGAGCAACGTCACGATCATCAACAACGCCACGTTCGAACCGCTGGAATGCGACGCCACCGGCGGCGTGCTCGGTTCGTCCGGCCCCTTGTCGGTCTTCACCTTCGATGCCGCCAACCTCCCGGCGGGCGCCAAGGCCGATACCTGGTACGCAGGGCCGACGGCCGACGCCCTTGCCGGCGAAGACCTCGATCCTGGCAACGCCGACATCCAGAGCCAGTTCAACGGCGCGCTCGGTTCACCGGGTTGCATCGAAGGTTCCAAGTGGTACATGGGCCTCGATCATCAGGTGCCCGCCGGGCAGATCGACTTCCTCAACGTCGTGCTGCACGAGATGGGACACGGTCTCGGCTTCCTCGGCCTCACCGATCTGCAGACCGGCGAAGACTTCCCGGGTGGCGCGGATTCGCATCCGGACATCTACGGCACTTTCGTGAAGCACAACGGCACGTTGTGGGACGACCTCACGCCGGCGCAGCGCGTCTCCGCCGCGCTCGATGACGGACACCTCGCGTTCTCCGGCCCGACGGTGGTCGCGGAAGCGCCGCTCGCCCTGAGCCAGCCCAACGTGTACCGCGTCTCCGCACCGGCTGCCGCGGCCGGCGACTACGAGTACGCCCAGGCGTCCTTCGGTCCGACCGCCACCTCGGCGAACTTCTCGGGAAGCGTCGCGCGTGCCACGCCCAACGACGGTTGCGCCGCCATCACCAACGCTTCGGAAGTTGCCGGCAAGGTTGCGCTCATCGACCGCGGTACCTGCGACTTCACAGTGAAGGCGCTCAACGCCCAGGCTGCCGGCGCCAGTGCCGTGCTGCTCGCCAACAACCAGCCCGCGGCGGTCACGCCGGGCGGTACGCCCGCCTCGCCGGTGAACATCCCGGTGATCCTGGTGAGCCAGGTGGACGGCAACACGCTCAAGGCGAACCTCGCCGGCCTCACCGGTGCGGTGGCCCAGGGTACGGGCCTTTCCGGCACCAACGCGGACGGTGTGCTGATCTACGCGCCGGCACAGCTTTCGCCGGGCTCGTCGTTCTCGCACTACGACACCCGCCTGACGCCGAACGCGATCATGGAATACGCGATCAACCAGGACCTCCGCGGCGAGATCGACCTCGACCTCACCCCCGCGCTGTTCCAGGACATCGGCTGGGGTATCGATCGCGGCAACCAGTTCCTGCTCCAGTGCGACACCGGTATTCCGAAGCTCGTACCGGGCGGCATGGTCATCGGTGCCAACGTGATCGCCAACGCGAAGATCATCGCCGGCAATGCCGACGATGTGGGTGCCTATCGCGCGGGCGTCACGGCGTATGCCGCACAGCTCGCGGCCGACGGCCTGATCACGGCCGACCAAGCGAGCAGCCTCAACGCCTGCCTCACGGACGCGCAGACCCAGGCGCAGTACGACGAGTGGGGTCCGCCGCCGGCACCTCCGGGCATCGCGCTCACCAACAACCAGCCGCTGGCCAGCCAGAAGGGGGCGGCTGGTGCGAGCACGGTCTACACGCTCGCGGTGCCTGCCAACGCGAAGACGCTGAACCTGCGCACCTACGGTGGCTCGGGCGACGTTTCGATCTCCGTCACCGACCCGAGCGGCAAGGTGAAGGACCAGCCGAATCGTCCGGGCAACAGCGAGATGTTCACCGCCGGCAAGCCCGCGGCGGGGACATGGACGCTGACCGTGAAGGGCGTCAAGGCGTACTCCGGCGTGACCGTCCTCGGCGCCTACACGCTGTGACGGAAAGAGGCCCCGGTTCGCCGGGGCCTCTGCTTTCGTGGGGCACACCCACCGCGCCGCAGAATGGTGGGCTGCATTCGGCGGCTCGGTGCCAGGGGTCATCAATCACAGGACACATCGTCCGCCGCGGTCGCGACGGACTGGCGATGGGCCGCGCGTTCGCGCGCCCGCGCATCGATCGCTCACAAGCGGACATTCGGGAGGAAGGTTGACGTGAATACCATCTACAGCAAGGTTTGGAACAAGTCGCTCGGCATGCTTGTCGTCGCTTCTGAACTGGCGAAAGCCAACGGTAAGGGCGGCCCTTCCCGACGCCTGCGCGCCGCCATGGCAGCGCTGCCACTGGCCGCCGGCATCGTGCTGGCGCTGGGCAGCTCGCCGGCACAGGCGGGCAACGTATGCGGGGGCTATCTGCTTGGCCTGCAGGGCAAGGCGCCGGTGGCGAAAGGTGCCGACGCGTTCGCCTGCGGCACCGGGGCCAAGGCCGAGGGCGACTACAGCTCGGCGGTCGGCACGAAGGCCCGCAGCGACGGCGCCTACAGCGTGGCGTTCGGTAACGACGCCCAATCGCTCGGGCTCTGGTCCACGGCGGTCGGTCAGGCGTCCCGCGCCGTCGGCACCAGTGCCGTGGCGATCGGCGCATCCGCATATGCCAGCGGCTCGGCCAGTACTGCCATCGGCACCGGTGCGAGCGCCACCGCGAAGAATTCCGTGGCGCTCGGCGACCATTCGATCGCGGATCGCGCCAACACGGTGTCGATCGGCAAGGTCAACGAGGATCGCCAGCTCGTGCACGTCGCCGACGGCACGCAGGCGAACGACGCGGTGAACAAACGCCAGCTCGACACGGTGTCTTCATCGGTGACCGGCGTATCGACTCGCGTGGACGCGCTGTCGGACACGGTGGACGGCGTGTCGAACAGTGTCGACGCGCTTGCCGGCAGCGTGAGCGATGCCGCGCATTACTTCAAGGCGAACGGCGCTGACGACGGCAGCGATGACGCGCAGGCGACCGGCGACTACGCCACGGCATCGGGCTCCGGTGCCTATGCTGGCGCGCAAGGTGCCAGCGCCTACGGCAGCGGCGCGGTGGCGACGGGACAACAGTCGACCGCGGCCGGCTACGGTGCGGTGGCGACGGGTCAGAACAGCGCGGCCTTCGGTGCCGGTGCGCAGGCGGATGGTCCGGGAAGCGTCGCGGTCGGCGGCAATGCGGTGGACGAAGACGGCAATCCGCTGATCACCAACAGCGGCGTTCCGGTGGACACGAGCGCGACGAGCGCGGGTGTCGGCGGCACGGCGGTCGGCGCGAGCGCGAACGCCAGCGGTTTCGCCGCGACGGCGAGCGGTGTGGGCGCGTATGCATCCGGCGCGCAGTCCTCGGCGTTCGGTGCCGTGGCAAATGCCATCGGCGACCTGTCCACGGCCATCGGCACGCAGAGTGCCGCGGTGGGACTGAGCAGCGTCGCGGTGGGTGAAAGCGCGCAGGCCACGGGTGACGAAAGCGTCGCGGTCGGCGGTTCGAGTTTCTTTGGCTTCATCCCGGCCGAAGCCACCGGCACCGGTGCATCCGCGCTGGGCGCGGGCGCGTGGGCCACAGCGGACTATGCGACGGCCGTCGGCTGGTTGAGCACGGCAGATCACGAGAACGCGACGGCACTCGGCATGTCCGCCGTGGCCGCCGACGTCAACGCCACGGCCATCGGTGCGCAGACAGGTGCCGTCGGGTCGCAGGCCACGACGGTGGGTGCGCAGTCGACGGCGGTGGGCGATCTCGCCACGGCACTCGGCGGCAGCGCACGCGCGGTGGACAAGAACGCCACGGCGCTTGGCGGCAACGCGCAGGCCATCTGGGAAGATGGCACCGCGGTCGGTGCGAATGCGCAGGCGCAAGGTGCCGGCTCGACGGTGACCGGCGCGAACAGCCTGGCCTTTGGGGATGATTCCACCGCGAACGGTCACAACGCGATCGCCCAGGGCACCGGCGCGTCGAGTTTCGGTGCGGGCAGCCTCGCCAGCGGCGATTACACGACAGCCGCGGGGCAGGGCGCGTTCGCCGGTGCGCCGGGTGCGAGTGCGGTCGGCAGCGGTGCGGTGGCTGCCGGCCAGCAATCGACGGCCACGGGTTACGGTGCGGTGGCGACCGGCCAGAACGCCGCGGCCTTCGGTGCGGGTGCGCAAGCCGACGGCCCCGGAAGCGTCGCGGTCGGCGGCAACGCCGTGGACGAAAACGGCAATCCGCTGATCACCAACGGTGGCGTGCCGGTGGATACGAGTGCGACCAGCGCGGGCGTGGGTGGCACGGCGGTCGGTGCGAGCGCGAACGCCAGCGGCTTCGCCGCGACGGCCACGGGCGTGGGCGCCTATGCATCCGGTGCGCAATCGGCGGCTGTGGGCGCGGTGGCCAATGCTCTCGGCGACCTGTCCACGGCGGTAGGTACGCAGTCGCTGGCCAACGGCGTGCAATCGACGGCGGCCGGCGCGGGCGCGGCGGCGTACAGCGACGGCTCGACCGCGCTGGGCACGGCATCGAGTGCGTCGGGTGTGGCGAGCGTGGCCATCGGTGCCGGCGCGGAAACCGGCTTCGGCCTGTTCGGTCTGGAAAGCGCGAACGCGGTGGCCTTGGGAGCGGGCAGCTGGGCCCTTGGCGACAACTCGACGGCTCTGGGTGCGAACGCCTGGGCGCTGGCCGACAACGCGGTGGCCTTGGGTGCGAACTCGACCGCCGATCGCGCGAATACCGTGTCGGTAGGCGACGTGGGTACGGAACGGCAGATCACGAACGTGGCCGCGGGCACGGAAACGACGGATGCCGTGAACAAGGGCCAGCTGGATGCGGTGGCCGGCAGCGTGAGCGACGCCAGCCACTACTTCAAGGCGAACGGCTTGAACGACGGCAGCGACGACGCCCAGGCCGCGGGTGAACAGGCGACGGCGGCGGGCTCGGGTGCCTTCGCTGGCGCACAGGGCGCGAGTGCCTTCGGCTCGGGCGCGGTGGCGGCGGGCCAGCAATCGACGGCCACGGGCTACGGTGCGGTGGCGACGGGCCAGAACAGCGCGGCTTACGGTGCGGGTGCACAAGCGGACGGTCCGGGAAGCGTCGCGGT
>NZ_JBNDHZ010000089.1:0-5875 GCF_056755355.1 Luteibacter sp. HAY1-4A | reverse complement strand
GATCAGTGCGCCCAGCGGTGTGCGCTCTGACGGTTTAAGAACGAAGGGGCAGCCTGCGGCAATGGCCGGGGCTACCTTGTGCGCGACGAGATTGAGCGGAAAGTTGAACGGGGTGATGAAGGCCACCGGGCCCAGCGGGACGCGCCGCGTATAGCCGTGGTAGCCGGCGGTGCGTGGGGAGATCTCGAGGTTGAGTGTCTCGCCTTCGATACGCACGGACTCTTCGGCCGCGATCTTGAATGTCTCGATGAGGCGAGTGACTTCGCCGATCGAATCGTTGATGGGCTTGCCCGCCTCGACGCACAACGCATAGGCCAATTCGTCGCGCCGCTCGTTGAACCGGCGCACGCAATGTTCGAGTACCGCCTGCCGTTCGTAAGGACGGAATCGTTTCATGGCGGGCGCCGCGGCAGTGGCGGCCGCGATGGCTTTCTCCAACGCCGCGGCGTCGGGCAGGGCCACCCGCGTGGCCACCTTGCCGGTGTACTTGTCGATGACGTCGAGCTTCTTCTTGCCCGCCTTGACCGGCTTGTTCGCGACGTAATACGGATAGCTCTTGGCGAGCATGAGGGAACCCCATTGCATCGATCGATAGCGCAAGCATGATGCCTGCGACGTTCACTGGCCGTATACGCGCCGGCCGCGTCAGCTCTCGCTGCGCACCTTGATCTCGCCGTTGCCGAGCATCACGCGCAAGTGGTCGCCCGGCGACACGTCGGACGCGCGGCGCACGATGGCCTCGTGCTGATCGAAGACAATGGCGTAGCCACGCTCGAGCGTGGCCAGCGGGCTGACGGCATGCAGCGTCCGCCCTTGCTCCGCGAGGCGCAGGCGGTCGCGTTCGATCCTTCGTGCGATGGCCACGGACATGCGCTGGCGCAGGTCGGCGATACGGACGCGGGCAGGGGTGAGCCGCAGGCGCGGATGTTGGGCCACGAGCCTCGCCTGGAGACGTTCAAGCCGTGCCTGGCGAAGGTTGTTCGCCTGGCCGATGGTGACGTACAGGCGGCGCCGCAGCGCTTCCAGGCGCTGTGCGTCGCGCGCAAGACGGGCCTGTGGCCGCTGCGCGTTGAGACGTGCCTGCCAGTGGTCGGCCCGCTGCGCCGCGGCCTGGAGGCGGCGGGCCATCAGCGTGGCCATGCGCTGGCGCAGTCGAGCAAGTTGGCGAGCGATGTCGCCGGACTCGGGCACGAGCAACTCTGCCGCAGCGGACGGCGTCGGCGCGCGCAGATCGGCCACGAAATCGGCGATGGTGAAATCGACTTCGTGGCCTACCGCCGAAACAACGGGAACGGCGCTCGCGTGGATGGCACGCGCCACCTGTTCGTCGTTGAAGGCCCAGAGGTCTTCGAGCGAGCCGCCGCCACGCGTCACGAGCAGCACGTCGTAGATGCCGCTCGACGAGGCGCGACGAATCATCGATGCGATCGCTGGAGGGGCCTCCCGACCCTGCACCGGCACGGGCAGCACATCGACCTCCGCGAGGCCGAAGCGACGGCCGAGCACGCTGAGCACGTCGCGTACGGCCGCACCCGTGGGCGACGTGATCACGCCGATGCGGCGGGGAAAGGCAGGCAGTGTCCGCTTGCGCTCGGGTGCGAAGAGTCCTTCGGCGCCAAGGCGGGCCTTGAGCTGCTCGAACTCGCGCTGCAGCGCGCCTTCGCCCGCAGGTTCCATGTGATCGGCGACAAGCTGGAACTCGCCCCGCGCTTCGTAGAGCCCCACCTTCGCGCGCATGAGCACGTGCATGCCGTCGGCCGGGCGGAAGCGCAGGCGCGAGGCAGCCATGCGGAACATGGCGCAGCGGACCTGGGCGTTGGCATCCTTCAGGGTGAAATACACGTGCCCCGACGAAGGTCGCGCCACGTTCGACAATTCGCCCTCGATCCACACGCCCATGGGCAGGGCGTCCTCCAGCAGGTCGCGCACCAGCCGGTTGAGGCCGGTGGGCGTCAGGATCTCCGGAGGCGCGCGGTCATCTGATGCGGACATGGACCGCCGAGGTTAGCACGGCGGTGGCGAATGTCGATGGGGCGGGGACTTAGCGAATACTCTTCAGCCGCGGCTACATACGGAAGACGCCGAAGCGTCCCTGCTCGATGGGGGCATTGAGCGAGGCGGAAATAGCGAGCCCCAGCACGCGGCGCGTGTCGGCGGGATCGATGATGCCGTCGTCCCAGAGGCGGGCGCTGGCGTAATACGGATGCCCCTGGCGCTCGTACTGGTCGCGGATGGGTGCCTTGAACGCCTCTTCGTCCTCGGCACTCCATTCGCCGCCGCCGGCCTCGATGCCGTCGCGCCGCACGGTGGCCAGCACGGAGGCCGCCTGCTCGCCGCCCATGACGCTGATGCGCGCGTTGGGCCACATCCACAGGAAGCGGGCACCGTATGCGCGTCCGCACATGGCGTAGTTGCCGGCGCCGAAGCTGCCACCGATCACCACGGTGAACTTGGGCACATGCGAGCACGCAACGGCAGTGACCATCTTCGCGCCGTCCTTCGCGATGCCGCCGTTCTCGTATTTGCGGCCGACCATGAAGCCCGTGATGTTCTGCAGGAACACCAGCGGCACGTTGCGCTGGTTGCACAGCTCGATGAAGTGCGCACCCTTCTGCGCCGATTCGCCGAACAGGATGCCGTTATTCGCAACGATGCCGACAGGGTAGCCGTGGATGTGCGCGAAGCCCGTGACCAGGGTCTTCCCGTAGCGCGCCTTGAATTCGTGGAATTCGGAGTCGTCCACCAGGCGCGCGATCACCTCGCGGATATCGAAGGGGCGCCGGGTGTCCTCCGGAATCACGCCGTACAGTTCTTCTGCGGCGAAGCGCGGTTCCAACGGTGGGCGCACGGCGAGCGGCTGCTTCTTCACGCGGTTGAGCGAGCCCACGATGTCGCGGGCGATGGCGAGCGCATGGGCGTCGTTCTCCGCGAAGTGGTCGGCCACGCCGGACACCGACGTGTGCACGTCGGCTCCGCCCAGCGCTTCCGCATCCACCACTTCACCGGTAGCGGCCTTCACGAGCGGCGGACCGCCGAGGAAGATCGTTCCCTGTTCGCGGACGATGATGGTCTCGTCGCTCATGGCCGGCACATAGGCACCGCCGGCGGTGCACGAACCCATGACCACGGCGATCTGCGGAATGCCCTGCGCGCTCATGCGTGCCTGGTTGTAGAAGATGCGGCCGAAGTGCTCGCGATCGGGGAACACTTCGTCCTGCAAGGGGAGAAAGGCGCCGCCGGAGTCGACGAGATACACGCAGGGCAGGCGGTTTTCCATCGCGACTTCCTGCGCGCGAAGATGTTTCTTCACCGTCATCGGAAAATACGTGCCGCCTTTGACGGTGGCATCGTTCGCCAGCACCACCACTTCCTGTCCCATTACCCGGCCGATACCCGCGATGACGCCTGCGGCGGGAGCCGCGTCGTCGTACATGCCGTGGGCGGCCAGGGGAGCGATTTCAAGGAATGGCGAACCGGGATCGAGCAGGGCGCGAATGCGCTCGCGGGGAAGGAGCTTGCCGCGGGCGACGTGCTTCTCGCGCGCTTTCGCTCCACCACCCTCGGCCGTGCGCCGCAATGTCTCGCGCAGGTCTTCCGTCAGTGCGCGCAGGCGCAGGCTGGCGGCCTGGAATTCGGTGGAGCGGGTATCGAGCTGCGAAGTGAGGATAGGCATGAGGACATGATAACGGTGCGGCCAGCAACGCAAACGCTGCGTTGCGGCAGGGGCCTTCCTCTGCATAAAAAAACGGCCACCCGAAGGTGGCCGCCTTTCTGGTACGAAGATAAACCTGGAAAGGCTTACTTCTTGGTGTCGTCCGCAGCGCTCTTCGCGTTGTCGGCAGCGTCCTTCGCCTGGTCAGCCGACTTGTCGGCCTGATCGGCGGCGTTGGAAGCGGCGTCTTTCGCCATGCCGGAAGAGGATGCCGAAGCGGCAGCCTGGGCCTGCGAAGCAGCGTCCTTGGCCTGGTCAGCGGACTGCTGGGCCTGGTCGGCGGCCTGCGAGGTCGCGGCGTTCTGCGACTGGTCGGCGGCCTGCTGGGCCTTGTCTGCCTGCTGCTGGGCATCGGCAGCCGACTTCTGGGCGTCTTGCGCGGAATCCTGCGCGCCGTTGCTGCAAGCTGCCAGAAGCGCGACGAGCGCAGAGGCGAGAAGGGTACGCGTCAAATTCATTATGTTTCTCCTTAGCCGTGGAATGCCGTTAGGCGGGCGTATTAATAGCTCAGTTGTACCTACTTAGCTACACATGGAGCCATTTCGCTTCAGGGCGCATTAAAACCCATGTATGTCGCGTGATCGTTTCGATACGTGCGCCTTTCGACGGCGGCTTCACACCAGTTCTATGGCGATAGCCGTTGCCTCGCCGCCACCGATGCAGAGCGCGGCGACACCCTTTTTTGCCCCACGGGCCGTCAAGGCATTGAGAAGAGTCACGACGATACGGGCACCGCTGGCACCAATGGGGTGGCCCAGCGCGCAGGCGCCTCCATGGATGTTCAGCTTGTCGTGGGGCACGCCCAGTTCCCGCATGACGGCCATGGGAACCACCGCAAAAGCCTCGTTGACCTCGTAAAGATCGACCTCATCGGCGTTCCAGCCGGCCTTTTCCAGCACCTTGGAAATGGCGCCCACCGGGGCCGTGGTGAACCATTCCGGTTCCTGCGAGTGGGTGGCGTGGGCAACGATACGAGCCAATGCCTTGACCCCCCGGGCCTTGGCGTCGTCCGCCGAAAGCAGCACCAGGGCGGCGGCGCCGTCGGAGATGCTGGACGAGCTGGCGGCCGTGATCGTGCCGTTTTCCTTGCGGAAGGCGGCGCGCAGGGTGGGGATCTTCGCAGTATCGGAACGGCCTGGCTGTTCGTCCTCGGCGAATTCCTGCGGCCCCTTGCGACCCTGCACCGTCACCGGGACGATCTCGTTCGCGAAGGCGCCACTCTTCTGTGCGGCCTGGGCACGCTCGACCGAAGCGATGGCATAGGCGTCCTGCTCCTCGCGCGAGAAATGATACTTGTCGGCGCACTGCTCACCGAAAACGCCCATGGCCTTGCCGTCGTACGGATTGGTGAGGCCGTCCCAAGCCATGTGGTCGACGAGCTGCCCGTCGCCGTAGCGAATGCCGGTACGCGCGGCGACCATGTGCGGTGCGTTGGTCATGGACTCCATGCCGCCCGCCACGACGATGCTGGCCGAACCCGCCTTGATCAGGTCGTGTGCGAGCATCATCGCCTTCATGCCGGAACCGCACACCTTGTTGATGGTGGTGCAGCCGGTGGACGCAGGCAGCCCCGCTTCGAGCGATGCCTGGCGCGCGGGCGCCTGCCCGAGGTTGGCCGGCAACACGCAACCCATGATGACTTCGCTTACGTCCGCGGGCGCGACACCAGCCTGGTCGAGTGCCGCCTTGATGGCGACGGAGCCCAGCTTCGGCGTGGGTACGCCGGTGAACTGGCCGAGGAAGGAACCGATGGCGGTGCGCTTGGCACCCGCGATGACGATGTCGGACATGGGGTACTCCATAAGACTCGGATGGCCGCCCTTTCGGAGCGGAAAACCCGTCGAGTATCGCAGCGGGGGCCGGGGAGGGGCAATCTGCGGCGCGGCAAAGGCCGGACCCCCGGGGCCGCCAGGCCGTTCCGGCAGGGGGCGCTCGGGAATTTGCGAGTCTTGAGTTTTTTCGTAACCAGTTATGGCAGTATTTCGCGAGGGGCGCTTGGAGCATGCCAGGCGCAGACATTGACGTCGGACCAGGGGACAACGTGAATACGATCAAGATGCCGCGTCGGCGCGAACTCGCGCTGGCTATTGCTGTGGGTGTGACTTTGACCGCCTGCGGCGGTGGTGGTGGCGGTCGGCCTGACTCTGTCTCTTATACACAACT
>NZ_JBNDHZ010000088.1:0-6185 GCF_056755355.1 Luteibacter sp. HAY1-4A | reverse complement strand
AGGGCTACGACTGGCCCACCGTCGGCCGCATGGCGTCGCTGATGGGAGCCCTGAAAGTCGAGCACCCGGGCACGCAGAACCAGTACTTCACGTACGACCAGTTCGCCGCTGAGTTCCAGGAGCAGTTCGGTTACGCGCTGAGCTGAACTTCGCGAACATGCCTGAAACAAGGGGCGGCGCGGTGACGCGCCGCCTTTTTTTGCGCGCTTCTTGTGGGAGCCGCTTCAGCGGCGATGGGTGCTCGAGGCAAGCGTGCCCGCTGCCGCGGGATCGCCGGCATAGCCGGCTCCCACAGATCGTCATCCCGCCTTGCCGGGTTTGAACGCCATCGTGGCGTTCACCGCCTGCTTCCAGCCTTCGTAGAGATCGTCGCGGCGCTCTTCCGTCATCGCCGGCTTGAACTCGCGATCGACGGCCCAGCGGCTTGCGATGTCCTGCTTGTCTTTCCAGAAACCGACGGCAAGGCCGGCGAGGTACGCCGCACCCTGCGCCGTGGTTTCCTGCACCTTCGGCCGCAGCAGCGTCACGTCGAGGATGTCGGCCTGGAACTGGGCCATGAAATCGTTGGCGATGGCACCGCCGTCCGCGCGCAGTTCCTTCAGCTGGATGCCGGAGTCGGCCTGCATCGCTTCAAGGACATCGCGCGTCTGGTAGGCCATCGATTCCAGCGCGGCGCGGATGAACTGCTCCTTCGAGGTGCCGCGCGACAGGCCGAACACGGCGCCGCGCACGTCGCTCCGCCAATACGGCGCACCGAGGCCAACGAAGGCGGGCACGAAATACACGCCGCCATTGTCCTTCGCGCGCTCCGCGTACTCCTGGGAGTCGGATGCCTTGCCGAGCATGCGCAAGCCGTCGCGCAGCCATTGGATCACCGAGCCCGCCACGAAGATGCTGCCTTCCAGCGCGTATTCCACCTTGCCGTCGACACCCCAGGCAATGGTGGTAAGTAACCCGTTCTTCGAGCGAACGGCCTTCTCGCCCGTATTCATCAGCATGAAGCAACCCGTGCCGTAGGTGTTCTTTGCCAGCCCCTCTTCGAAACACGCCTGACCGAACAACGCCGCCTGCTGGTCGCCGGCAACGCCTGCGATGGGAACCTCCCGGCCGAAGAAGTGCTTTGCCAACGTCTTGCCGTACACCTCGCTCGACGATTTCACCTCGGGCAACATGGCGCGCGGCACGCCCAGCATCTTCAACAGCTCGTCGTCCCATTCGCGCTTGTGGATGTCGTACATCAATGTGCGCGACGCATTGGTGTAGTCCGTTACGTGGACCTTGCCGCCGGTGAGGTTCCAGATCAGCCATGTATCGATCGTGCCGAACAGCAGGTCGCCCGCTTCGGCCCTTGCCTGCGCGCCATCCACGTGGTCGAGGATCCAACGCACCTTGGTTCCTGCGAAGTAGGCGTCGATAAGCAGACCGGTCTTCTCGCGGACCATGTCTTCATGACCTTCCGCCTTCAAGCGCTCGCAGATCTCGGCGGTCTGGCGCGACTGCCAGACGATGGCGTTGTAGATCGGCTGGCCGGTGTGCCTGTCCCAGACCACGGCGGTTTCGCGCTGGTTGGTGATGCCTATGCCTTCGATGCACGCCGGATCGATCTGCGAGCTGCTGATCACTTCCGTCATCGTCGACAGCACGCTGGTCATGATCTCGCGCGGGTTGTGTTCTACCCAGCCGGGCTGCGGAAAAATCTGCGGGAACTCGCGCTGCGCGGTGCCGGCAATGTTGCCGTCGTGATCGAACAGGATCGTGCGCGAGCTGGTCGTACCCTGGTCGATGGCGAGGATGTAGGTCTTCTTGGTCACGGTAGGTCCTTTCGAATCAGGCCGCGAGTGCGGTGTAGGCGAAGGCGGCGAGCAAGGCGCCGATGATCGAACCGACGATGGGAACGGGTGCATAGGCAAAGTCGGAACCGCCCTTGCCGGGAATGGGCAGCAGCGCGTGGGCGACACGCGGCCCGAAGTCGCGCGCCGGATTGATCGCGTAGCCCGTCGGGCCACCGAGGCACATGCCGATCACGACCACGAGCAGCGCGACGGCGATGGGCGCGATCCCCTTCGACAGATCGTTGCTGCCGATGGCGAGCACGCAATAGACCAACACGAACGTGCCTATCACCTCGGTGACGAGGTTGGCTGGAATCGACCGGATCGCGGGAATCGTGCAGAAGATGCCGAGCTTCTTGGCGGGATCGTCGGTGCCGCGCCAATGCGCCAGGTAGGCGAGGTACACCAATACGGCGCCGGTGAAGGCACCCGCCATCTGTGCCGCGATGTAACCGGGAACGAGCGACCACGAGAGCTTGCCGATGGCGGCCATCGCCAGCGTGATTGCGGGGTTCATGTGCGCGCCGCTTTTCGCGGCGACGAAGATGCCCATGAGCACGGCAAGGCCCCAGGCCCACGTGATCACACCCCAACCCGCATTCTCCGCCTTGGATCCCTTCAACAGGACGCCTGCGACCACGCCGTCGCCCAGGAGGATCATCACCATCGTTCCGAGGAACTCACTCAGGTACACCGACATGCCGTTACTCCTTGATCGCGCGGGCCGATCACCGGTGCGGCCGCGCTGGTTGGACAGCGGGCTTGCGCGTCAGCGCTTCCCCGCGAGATAAGCGGACAGGCGTTCCACGTCGGGCGGCGTGACGCGCAAGCCGACCTTGGTGCGCCGCCAGAGGATGTCTTCGGCCTCCGTGGCCCATTCGTGGCGCACGAGATAGTCCACTTCGGCCTGGTAAAGATCGGAGCCGAAGTTCTCGCCCAGCGCGTCCAGACCGCGCGCCTCGCCGAGCAGGTCGCGCGCGCGGGTGCCGTAGCTGTGCACCAGACGCCAGGCGAGTTTCTCCGGCAGCCACGGACGGCTTGACCGGATATCGGCAAGCAGTTCGTCCGTATCGCGTTCGCCACCGCCTGGCAGCGGAGGCGCCTCGGCGGTCCAGGCCGGCTTGTGATTGCCGAGCAGCGGGGCCAGGCGGTCGAGCGCTTCTTCCGAAAGCTTGCGGTAGGTGGTGAGCTTGCCGCCGAAGACGTTGAGCAGGGGCGCTCCGTCCTGGTCGATGTCGAGGAGGTAGTCGCGTGTCACTTCCGACGCGCTGCCGGCCTCGTCCTGCAACAGGGGACGCACGCCGCTGTAGCTCCAGACGACGTCGGACGGCGTCAGCTGCTTCTTGAAATAGCGGTTGACGGCATCGCACAGATAACTGGTTTCATCCGCGTCGATGCGAGGACGCGACGGGTCGTCGTGGTACTCGATGTCGGTCGTGCCGATCAGCGTGAAATCGCGCTCGTATGGAATGGCGAAGACGATGCGACGGTCGGGCTGCTGGAAGATGTACGCGTAGCGGTGCTCGAAGATCTTCGGCACCACGATGTGGCTGCCCTTGATGAGGCGCAAGGTGTGCTGGTGCTTGAGGTGTACTACTTCATCCAGGAAACTCGCCGCCCAAGGGCCGGCTGCGTTCACCAGCGCACGCGCCCGCACGAAGTGCCGCGTGCCGTCGCGCGCTTCCAGTTCCGCGGTCCAGCCATCGCCGTCCCGGCGCGCGTTGACGCACCGGGTGTGGGTTTCGATGCGTGCACCGCGGCGCGCGGCGTCCATGGCATTCAGCACGACGAGCCGCGCATCCTGCACCCAGGCATCCGAGTAGACGAAACCCACGGCAAACTCGTCGCGCAGCGGCGCTCCGGTCACGTGTTTCGCGAAACGCACCCGGCGCGAACCAGGCAGCGTACGGCGCCCGCGGCCGAGGTGGTCGTAAAGGAACAGGCCGATGCGGATCATCCACGCGGGACGCAAGTGCGGCTGGTGCGGCAACACGAAACGCAGCGGCCAGATGATGTGCGGCGCCGCGCGAAGCAGTACCTCGCGTTCCGCGAGCGCCTTGCCCACCAGCGCGAACTCGAATTGCTCCAGGTAGCGCAAGCCGCCGTGGATCAGCTTCGTGGCAGCGCTGGATGTATGGGAGGCGAGGTCGTCCCTTTCGCAGAGCCAGACGCTAAGCCCGCGGCCCACCGCGTCACGAGCGATGCCGACGCCATTCACGCCGCCACCGACCACCAGTACATCGACCTGCTCGACCATGGGCACTCCGTATTGCGGGGAAGGCGGGGCGCCTTGTTCGTTTCGACCCTACGCTCGGGTACGTTCGTTTTTAGTCAAAGAACGCGTTCTTACGAACAAAGAAACATTTCCTACGGCGTCGTCTCGCCCGTTTCGCGTATAAACGAGCATATTCGCTTACAAACGAACATTGCACGCTGCAGTGCAGCGCGGTCCGTGGCGGCTACCGATGGTCCGTCATGGGCGGGAGTCCTGGGCCACGTGCACTTGCGTGCCGGCCGCCTCGAGGACAGGGAGAAGTGCATCTGGAGGCGGGCGATCGGTAAACCAGGCGTCGACGTGGGAGAAATCGCCCAGGCGAACCATCGCGTTCCTGCCGATCTTGCTGTGGTCGGCGCCGAGGAAGACCTGGCGCGAGTGCTCGATGATCGCCTGCGCGACACGTACCTCATGGAAGTCGAAATCGAGCAAGGTGCCGTCGAGTTCGATGCCCGAGATACCGATGATGCCGAAGTCCACCTTGAACTGGCGGATCAGCTCGATCGTGGCCTCACCTGTCACGCCATGGTCCCGGCCGCGCACGATGCCGCCGGCGACAATCACTTCGAAGGTCGGGTTGTCGCTCAACAGAATGGCGATATTGAGGTTGTTGGTGATGACCCGCAGGTCGCGATGTTCGAGCAGCGCGCGACCGACGCCTTCATTGGTGGTGCCGAGGTTGATGAAGAGCGAGGAGCCGTCGGGAATCTCCCTGGCGATGGATGCCGCGATGCGATCTTTTTCCGCGGCCTGCAGCGATTGCCTGGCGGTATAGGCAACGTTTTCCACGCTGGACTGCGCGCTGACGCCGCCGTGGTAGCGTCGAATCAGCCCGGCATCGGCCAGCAGGTTCAGATCACGGCGAATCGTCTGCGGTGCCACGGCGAAATGATTCGCCAGTTCGTCGACGCCGGCAAAGCCCTCGCGCTGGACGATGGCAACCAGTTCTTCCTGCCGCCGATTGAGTCGTGGATCCATGGCCTTCCCGTTTCGCCGAACTACGCGGACATGATGACTTGTTGTAGCGAGAGTGTCATGCCGCAGGCAGACAAAGAAAAACCCTAGCCTCAACGAGACTAAGATTTAAGATCAATGTCTCCCGAGTACGCATCATCCTGCGCAAAACCGGACACTGGCCAGTTCGTGCGACAGCTTTCATCCAGCCTTCACTCGGGGCGGCGTTAGCTCTCAATTGCCTGCGGCGCTGCCCCAAGCTACCGCGCCGACATGGAAGGCAGAACGAACTCACGGAGGAAACGACAAATGACACAGATACGAACGAGTGGGGTAACGGCCTCAGCTCAAATACACTGCGACCTCGGGAATTTCAATTTCGATGAGTTGAAGTTTTCCCCTATCATTTGGTCAAGGGTTGGCAATGAACCATTTGGCTGGAAGCCGGTGGTAGTAACTAGTAGTGCCGGCGGACATTACCATATGACGTATCGTCGAAATGACCACGAACAACATTATGGTTACGCCGAGTCTAAAGAGCTGACGATCAGCGGTTCGGATTCCACCGAATATCGATTCCATATAGTGAAATACGGGAGTTTGGCGCATTACGCAACATCTTCTCCGGGTGCTTCGGTCACAACCGGTCACTGGATGTTCGAGGACTTCCCAGTCGCTATTCATCTCAACGTTGGTGTTTCTTCAGAAAGTCCTTCTGTAAAAACGGAAGATACGTTCGGTTACGACATCGATTCAAAAGATCGAGTCATTATGGGCTCGACGAAAAGACGTCTGTATCCCGCGCCAAAGAAGAAGGAGGAGCAAGTGGTTTTTCCCGACACGGAACCATTTGCTTTCTTATCCAACGTCAATCTCTACTTCTCGGGAACTGAGATCTATAGAAAGCTCCCGTCTGGGGAAGTAGTAGAGTGGAATCGGCATGGCGATGGTCTCCCGACGCTTGCTAGTCGTTACTTCCTCACGCGTGATGGAGGGTACCCCGAAGGGCGGACGGAACTGACCATCAAGGACGGCTTTTCGGATGCGACGGCAGTCGTGGCGTTCGATCACAAGGACGGGGAGGTGACCATGACGATCAAATCGTATGAAAGTCGACTCTGCGA
>NZ_JBNDHZ010000087.1:0-6632 GCF_056755355.1 Luteibacter sp. HAY1-4A | reverse complement strand
GCTCCAGCATGGCGCGGCGCCATTCTCGGCATTGCTAGGTGGCGTGACCGCGGCGGCAGCCGGGTCGGTGCTGTTCCAGGCTTATGTCACGACGATCTTCGGCTACAAGGTCTGGAACGACCTCATGAAAACCTATCCAGCCGCGCAAGTGGCGCCGTTGTCGCTTATCGTGCCGGTATCCGGCATTGCCACGTCATACCTCGTCTTCAACGAGCGCTTCGACATGGCCGTGTGGGTGGGGATCATGGCGATGCTGGCGGGCGTGGCGGTGTTCGTCCTCGGTGCCCGCATCCGCCTCCGTGGACCGGTCGCGGCTTAGTACAGCCGGGCCCGGGCACGAAAGCCGCGGTAAGAAGCAAAAAAAGCCGCCCGTGTAGCGGGCGGCGATCTGGGGATGTTTGCACCGGTCGCGCGTCCGGGGACGCGCGCCATGTCTTCTTGTGATGTTGCGTCAGAGCGAGAAGTCGTACTCGGCCGACAGCTGCACATAGCGGGGTTGCTGGAAGCTGGTCGGAATCCTGTAGGTGCTTCCCGCCAGCGAGTTGCCGTTGTTGTCTTCGCCCACCTCGTTGATCGTGGTGGTGTGCTGCTTGTTGAAGATGTTGAAGATGTTCGCCGAGATCGTCACGCCCTTGGCCCATTCCGGCTTGTACGAGGCGTTGAGGTCGACGTTCCAGTACGTGGGCGTGCGACCCACGGAGCCGCGCTGCACGATCATGCCGCCGCAGTAGAGATAGGCGCCGCCGCCGTAGCCGCCGTCCACCTGTCCGTCGATCGGATTGAGGCCATAGCAGCTCTCCGGACGGCCGGTCTGCAGCACGCCGTTGGCACCTACCAGCCACTCCGGCGTGATCTGCCATGCACCGTAGACCTTGAAGGTGTGTTTGCGATCGTTCGGCAGGTAGCCGTTGGAGCCGGCCATGATTTCCGGATAGTCGAACAGCTCGGTCGTGCCGGTATCCGCCTGGCCGTTGCTCGAATCCACGCCACCTTCCGAATTGCCGCGGGTATGCGACCACACGTACGACGCCTTCAGGTACCACACGTTGTCGAAGTTGCGCTCGGCGGTCAGTTGGAGAGCCATGTACGAACGCTTGTAGCTCGGCTCGCCCACGGCCGTGCCGGGCAGGTGGATGTCGTACAAGGTGCCCGTGGCGTCCACCGGCGTCCTCAGGGTCACGGAGCTGCCGGGATTGAAGATGTAGCAACCGGGAACGTTGGAGGCGGCGGGGGTGAGGCTTTCGGTATCCAGGTTCAGGCCGTATTGCGCATTGGCCGCCTTCGCGATCGGACGGAAGTCGCAGGAGTCGTCGATGCCCGTAAGCACCTTGCGGTAGATCGCCTTCGCGCCCAGGGTCCAGTCCGCCACCTGCTGCTGCGCACCCAGGATGAACTCACGCTGCTTGAACGGCTTGAGGTCCTTGGTGGCCACGGCGCCCGGATTGGGCACCACGCCGGCTTCGCCGTTGGCGTACACCGTGCCCGTGCGCGAGGGGAACTGCTCGCCGTACGCGGCCGGCACCGGACCCAGGCCCAGCGGCGCGCCGGTTACCGGGTCGACGCCTGTATAGCTGAAGTAGCGGATCTGGTAGAGCGATGCGGCGGCACCGCGCAGTGCGACGTTGCCGTCGAGCGGGAGCGAATAGTCGCCCGCGCTGCCGTATACCTTCAGCGACGAGTCGCCATGTACGTCCCAGGAGAAGCCAAGGCGCGGCTGCCAACTGTGCGTCTGGCTGACGTAGGTCTGGCCGAGGCTGTTGGTATTGTCGAAACCGTCGTTGCGCACGCCGATGCGGGCCACGAAGTTGTCGGTGATGTGCCAGTTGTCCTGCAGGTAATAGGACTTCTGCGTGATGCCGACCTTCGCGCCCGTGGCGAAGACAGCCTGCTCCACCACGCTGTCGGCCGGATCGAGGCCCGGGGCGTGACCCAGGATGCTCTCCGGGATCGACTGGTAGGTGTAGGTCGAGCCGCCCTCGTAGGCCGTGCCGGTGTCGGTGGTGAAATGGTCGCGCGCCCAACCCGCCTTCAGCTCGTGGTCGCCGAGGTGGTATTCGAAGTCGATGCGGCCTGCGTTGCGCTTGTCTTCGCCATCGGGCGTGCTGAGCGTACCGGTGGTGAACGAACAGTGCGGATAACCCGAGGCGCCGTCGCTCACGGGAGTGCGGTTGTCGTTGATGATCGGACAGCCCGGCGAGTTCACGGCATTGAAGATGTTGCCGTCGTACTGCTCGACCGTTCCGTCGGCGGTCGTGGCGCGCTCGATGCGCTTGTTCACGCTCTTGCCGTACTGGGCGGAGATCGTGAAGTCATCGGTGACGTAGCTGGTGTACTTGAGGATGTTGTTCATCCCGCCGGACTTGTCGTACACCTGGCCGAGATAGTCCCCGCGATGCGGCTGGCCATTGTCGTCGTAGCTGTAGCCGTAGACGCTCTGCTGCTGCGTGCTGGAATCGCTGAAGCCTGTGTATTCGAGGATGTTGCTCTCGTTGATGTTCCAGTCGAGCTTCACCAGGTAGCGCGGATCCTTGATCGTCGTCTTGTTGAAGTTGCCGCCGCCCGTCGTGTCGCCGTAGTGCTCATCGGCCGTGCGCGTGCCGCCCACCAGCGCGAACAGGAACAGCTTGTCCTTGATCAGCGGGCCGCCGAGCCAGGCGTTCCAACGCTGGCCGAAGTCCGTGGCGTTGCCCGTCTGGTTGTTGCCCATGACGTAGTTGCTGTTGTGCCGGTTGTTCTGCAGCAGGGCGCCGTTGCGCAGGTACACGTTCGGCTGGTTTGCCTGGAACTGGTACGGGTTCCAGGTGTAGTCGACACCTCCCTTCCACTCGTTCGTGCCGCGCTTCGTGTTGACCGAAATGACGCCGCCCGTCGAGTTGCCGTATTCCGCGCCG
This sequence comes from Luteibacter sp. HAY1-4A, assembly GCF_056755355.1. Classification (NCBI taxonomy): domain Bacteria; kingdom Pseudomonadati; phylum Pseudomonadota; class Gammaproteobacteria; order Lysobacterales; family Rhodanobacteraceae; genus Luteibacter; species Luteibacter sp. HAY1-4A. The sequence goes on along the minus strand of NZ_JBNDHZ010000087.1, from coordinate 3,741 downwards.
TAGCCGCCGTCCTGGATTTCTTCCTGGTCGATCGCCTCGAACGGTACCTGCGAATAGGTGAGGCTCTGGAAGAAGTTGGTGACGTTGAAGCCGTTGACGTAGTAGCTGTTCTCGGCAACCGACGCACCGCTGAAGGACGCCAGGTTTCCGAACGCGCTGTCGCCCCGCGTGGCACCCGGTGCAAGGAGTGCGACCGCCGTCTGGTTGCGGGCCAGCGGCAGCTGCTTGATCTGGTCCGACGTCATCACCGTATTGGTCTGGCTGGACGTGATGTCGATGGGCGGCAGGGCGTTGGCCGTGACGGAGACGGTGGAAAGATCCTGTGCGCCACCCGGGGCCGCGAGGTTGAGGTTGAAGCCCTGGCCGGCCACGACCTGTACGTCCCGCGTGGAGCTTTGGCCACCCTTGGTCGAGGTGACGTGGTAATCGCCGGGGGGAAGGGACGAGATCGTGAAACGTCCGTCGTTACCCGCCGTGGCGGAACGGCTGAGTCCGCTGCCCGTGTTGGTGGCCGTGACCTGCGCACCGGCGTCCGCCGTGCCGTAGATGCCACCCACCGTGCTCTGTGCGAAGGCTGCCGTCGCGACGAGTCCCAGCCCCAACGCGATGGCAAATGAAAGCGAGCGTCGCTGCGTACGCTCCACCGAATGACGCGATCCCATGTGTTCTCCCGGCCAATGGCCCACTGATCCAAACCGTTGCCGTCCCTCGACGAGCGAAGCGGTTAACGAAACTGCAACAAGCTGACGCAAGCTACGCCCGCCAGTCAGGCGCACTCAATGCGAGTTCCCTGAACACAATTCCTTCGGGATCTTGCGTTCGCGCCGAACGCATGGGTCGCGTGTTCGAATCGCAAGGCCTCTTTCGCGACGCGACGCCGTTCAACTGCGGAAGTCGCAGGAAGGTCTCCCCATCGTTAAGCCGTGGATTAAAAAATCTTCATCGAGTCACGGATAGTTTCGAGTGCGTCGAAGGTTCCTGTTGCCTCTTCCGGCGCGCGCGGCTAGCGTCGCCGCATGGATCTCGTCATCACCGTCCTTGTCCTCCTCCTGGTCGTCGCGCTGTCGGGCTCGGTGGTTCGCATACTGCCGGTCAGGCTTCCGTTACCCCTGTTGCAGATCGCGCTCGGCGCATTGCTCGCGCGACCGTTCGGCATGCATGTCGAATTCGACCCCGACCTGTTCTTCCTGTTGTTCATTCCACCGCTGCTATTCGCGGATGGTTGGCGCATTCCGCAGCGGGAGCTTTTCCTCCTGTGGCGCCCCATCCTCGCGCTGGCCATCGGCCTGGTCTTCTTCACCATCGTCGGCGTGGGTTACTTCGTGCACTGGATGATCCCCACGGTGCCGCTCGCGGTGGCCTTTGCGCTTGCGGCGGTGCTGTCGCCGACGGACGCCGTGGCGGTTTCCTCGATGACCGGCGGGTCGAAGATTCCGCCGCGCTTGATGCACGTGCTTTCGGGCGAGGCGCTGCTGAACGATGCATCGGGCCTCGTCGCCCTGCAGTTCGCGGTCGCCGCCGAACTGACGGGCAAGTTCTCCCTCACCTCCGCGGCGGGCGACTTCGCCGTGATGGCGCTGGGCGGCTTGCTGGCCGGGGCGTTCGTGGGAGTGGTCTTCGGCATCGTCCGCCGCCGCTTCATTCGCTGGGCGAGCGAGGTCGATCCGGCAAGCCAGGTGGCGCTGGTACTTGTCCTGCCTTTTGTCGCCTACTTGCTCGCGGAGCACTTCGGCGTTTCGGGCATCCTCGCGGCGGTGGCGGCGGGCGTCACGATGAACCGTACCGACGTGTCGAAGGGTGGCTACATGGCGACGCGCGTGCAGAACGGCGCGGTCTGGTCGATGGTGGAATTCGTGTTCAACGGATTGATCTTCCTCCTGCTCGGTCTGCAGCTTCCGGGCATCGTCGACGATGCGGCGATCGACCTGCGCCAGGCGGGCGGCGGCGAACCCTGGCACCTGGTCGCGTACGTGGTAGCGATCACGCTGGTCCTCGTGGTGCTGCGCTTCATCTGGGTATGGGTGTCGCTGCGCTTCGTGTTGATGCGCGCGTGGCATCGCGGCGAGAAGCGGCCCAAGGTCGGCACGCGCCTCGTCTGGACGACCGCGCTGGCGGGTGTCCGCGGCGCCATCACCATGGCCGGTGTGCTGTCGCTGCCCCTCATGAAGAGCGAAGGCGTGGCGTTTCCGACCCGCGACCTGATGATCTTCCTCGCCACCGGCGTGATCCTCTGCACACTGCTGTTCGGTGCCGCGGGGCTGCCTCTGCTGGTGCGCGGCCTCAAGCTGACCGGCGAGGATCCGCGCGTGCGCGAGGAGAGGAAGGCGCGGGCGCTTACGGCGGAGGCGGCATTGCGTGGCATCGCGGCCGAACAAAAACGCGTGGAGGACGGCGGTGACGAGCATGCCATCGCGCTCGCCTCGCGCGTGGCAGCCCGCGTCATGGCGGATTACCAGCAGCGACTTGCCGCGGCGGGCGAGGAAGGCGACGTGCCCGAGAAAGCACGCGCCGAGGCCGGCACCGAGCGGGCGATGCGGCTCGCGGCGCTACAAGCGGAACGAAAGGAACTGGCCGAACTTCGCCGCACGCACCAGATCAACGACGAGACGCTGCGGGTGCTCGCACGCGAGGTGGACCTGGCGGAGGCGGCGCTGACCGGACTGCATTCGGGTTGAGAAATGCAGGGGGCTTCATGCGGGAAGGTCGAAGAACGCTTCCGCCGTGCGTGTCGTCGCTTCGGTCACGGCCTCACGCGACTCGCCCCGGTCCTTCGCTACCTCGTCGCGGATATGCGCCAGGTACATCGGTTCGTTCCTCCGGTCCTTGGGCATCGGGCGAATCGTGCGCGGAAGGAGATACGGCGCGTCCGTTTCCAGCATCAACCGGTTCGCCGGAATCGTGCGCACCAGTTCGCGCAGGTGCCCGCCGCGGCGTTCGTCGCAGATCCATCCCGTGATGCCGATGTGGCAGTCGAGGTCGAGGTAGTCGCGCAGTGCGTCGCCGTTGTCCGTGAAGCAATGCACCACCGCCGCCGGCACGCGGTCGCGGTAACGCTTCAGGATGGCCAGGAAGTCGTGGTGGGCGTCGCGCTGGTGGAGGAACAGCGGCTTGCCGACTTCCACGGCGATTGCCAACTGCCGCTCGAACACCTCGCGCTGGACGTCGCGCGGCGAGTAGTTGCGGTTGTAGTCCAGTCCCGTCTCCCCCACGGCCCGGACTTCTGGCTCGCGCGCCAACTCGCGCAGGAGGGCGTCGGTGCGGTCGTCGTAGTCCACGGCATGGTGCGGGTGGACGCCTGCGGTGGCGAACAGCCGGCCGCCGCTGGCACGCGCGAGTTCCAGCGCGTGCACGCTTCCTTCACGGGAAGCGCCCGTCACGACCATCCTGCCGACGCCGTGAGCACTGGCACGGGAGAGAACGTCGTCAAAATCCTGGCGGAAGGATTCGTGGGTGAGGTTGGCGCCGATGTCGATCAAGTCCATGTTTTCTTTCGTATTGGTGCTGAGGGGCATGGCGCCGGCACGTGCGTTATCGCCGCGCAAGCTCGTGAATTGAAACAGATATGGACGTCCGAACAAACTTTCGCCGGGGTTTCAGCATAGGCCGTAAGGACGATCGGGAATGTTGCGTCAAATGATTGACGTTCGCTTTTTCTTGCTGCTACGTTCCAGAGACCGTCGTCAAAAAGACGACGTGTAGGACACGGTTGGAAGGGATCGCAACACCAACCTTTTTCGGCAG
>NZ_JBNDHZ010000086.1:0-7224 GCF_056755355.1 Luteibacter sp. HAY1-4A | reverse complement strand
TCGAGGAATGCATGATCGCCGCGAACGTGCAGGCGGCGCGGTTCCTGTCGAAGCGGAAGATCCCGGCGCTGTATCGCGTGCATGCGCCGCCGCCGGCCGAGAAGTACGACGACCTGTTGCAGTTCCTGCGCGAGTTCAAGCTGAAGATGCCGCCGGCCGACGAAGTGACGCCGGCCGATTTCTCGGCGCTGCTGAAGAAGGTGCACGATCGCCCCGAGGCGGAACTGATCCAGTCCGTGTTGCTCCGTGCCCAGAGCATGGCCGTCTACCATCCCGAGAACCAGGGCCACTTCGGCCTTGCGTTGGATGCGTACGCCCACTTCACCTCGCCGATTCGCCGTTATCCCGACCTGCTGGTCCATCGCGCCATCCGCTATGCGATCGCCAAGGGCAAGCCCTCCGGTTACACGTACAGCGAATCGGAGATGGCATCGATGGCCGTGCACTGCTCGCAACGCGAGCGCCGGGCCGAGGAGGCAGAGCGCGATGTCGACGAGCGCTTCAAGTGCGCGTGGATGGAGAAGCACGTCGGCGAGGAGTTCGCGGGCATCATCACCGGCGTCACCTCGTTCGGCCTCTTCGTGGAACTGGCGGCGTCTCGCGTGTCGGGCCTCGTCCATGTGTCGCAGCTGCCGAACGACTATTACAAGTTCGATCCTGTCCGGCACCTGCTCTCGGGCGAGCGCACCGGTGCGAGCTATCGCCTGGGCGACTACGTGAGCGTGCAGGTGCTGCGGGCGAGCCTGGAAGACCGCAAGATCGATTTCCGTCTCGTCGCCCGTCTCGCCGCACTGCCCAAGCCGGCCGCGCCGATGGCGGCGCCCGCTCCCGCACCGCGGAAGAAGGGCGGCATGGCCGCGGCCGGCAAGGCCATCGGCAAGGCGGCGAAGAAGGCCGTCGGCCGCATCTTCGGCAGCAGGACGAAGGCGCCCGTTGCGGCGGCGCCGGTGACGGAGCATCATCCGCGGCCCGCACGGCGTAGCGCGGTGGAAACCGAGGCACCGCCGTTCGCGCGCAAGCGCGCTTCCCACGAGGGACGGCAGGCGTCGTCGGCACCGAAGCAGGCCGGGCGCGGTACGGCGGCGAAGAAGTCCACGACCAGGCAGGGCGCGGCCGCCGCTCCGTCCAGACCGGCACCGGGTGCGACCGCCAAGAAAGCCGCGGCGAAGAAGTCCCCGCGTAGACCCAGGAGCAACCCGAAGCCATGAGTGAAACCTGGATCGTCGGCATCAATCCGGTCGAAGGCGCCCTTGCCAACGACCCGGATCGTATCCGTGAAGTGGTCATCGAACAGAACTCGAAGAACGCGCGTGTGACCGAGATCGCCGCGCAGGCGAGGCGTCTTGGCCTGCCGTTGAAGACAGTGGGCAAGGAACAGCTGGAGAAGCTTGGTGGCGAGGCGCGCCACCAGGGCGTGATCGCGCGCTATGAAACGCCGCCGCTGCGCAGCGAGAACGACCTTCCCGCGTTGCTCGATGCGGCCGGCGCGGATGCGCTCGTGCTCGTGCTCGACGGCGTCACCGATCCGCACAATCTCGGCGCATGCCTGCGCAGTGCGGCTGCCGCCAAGGTCACCGCGGTGGTGGTGCCGAAAGATCGCGCCGTGGGCATCACGCCCACGGTGCGTCGCGCCTCGGCCGGCGGCGCGGATCTCGTGCCGGTCATCGCCGCCACCAACCTCGCCCGTGCGCTGCGCCTGCTGAAGGATGCCGGCGTATGGATCACGGGGCTCGACGGCGAAACCGAGCAGTCGATCTACGACATCGATCTCAAGGGCCCCATCGCGCTCGTGATGGGCAGCGAGGGCGATGGCATGCGCAGGCTCACGCGCGACACGTGCGATTTCGTGGCGAAGATTCCGATGCCCGGCAGCATGGAGAGCCTCAATGTCTCCGTGGCCACGGGTATCGTGCTGTTCGAGGCGCTGCGTCAGCGAGGAGGCAAGCGATGAACCTGTTCTGGCACGACTGGGCTGGCCTGGTCGGCGTGGCGCTGGTGCTCGTGGCGTTTTTCCTCCTTCAGGCGCACAAGCTTTCGGGGCATGGCTACCCGTACCAGCTGATGAACCTGATCGGTGCATTCGGCATCCTGCTGTCGCTGATCTTCGGCACCTTCAACCTCTCCGCGTTCCTGCAGGAGATGGCCTGGTTCCTCATCAGCGTGTACGGCATAGTGCGCGGCATGAGGGTGCGCAGCGCCGCGGCAGGCCCACTGCCCTAGCGGTGGGTCAGCGGGGGGTTACATATCTTCCGTAGAATGCGTGGCGGGTCGGCGCAAGGCCGGTCCGCCCGAAGGGACGACCCTTCGTCGCACACTGTTCGCGGGGACGGCCCCGCCTTGGCGGAGTCGCATCCATGTCCTGGATCGTTCTCGTGCTGGCCGGCCTGTTCGAGATTGCCTGGGCCGTCGGCCTCAAATACACGCAGGGTTTCACGAAACTCGTTCCGAGCTTGCTCACGGGCAGCGCGATGGTGGTAAGCATCGTGCTCCTGGCCATCGCCACCAGGAAGCTGCCCTTGGGCACGGCCTATGCGGTATGGACGGGCATCGGCGCGGTAGGCGCCGTGACGTTGGGCATCGTACTGTTCGGCGAGTCGGCGCAGCCGTTGCGGCTGCTGTGCGTCGGATTGATCGTCGCCGGGATCGTCGGCCTGAAGCTGACTTCGGCGGTCTGAGCTCGCGATCTTTGTGGGAGCCGCTTCAGCGGCGATGGGCTTGCCGTAAACCGAATCGCCGGCGAAGCCGGCTCCCACACAGGCGTTACTTCTCGAAATCAGGATTCGCCGTGTTGTCGCGCTTCATGCGCGGTGCCACGAGCGGTTCGCCATGCACCACGAACCACACATTCTCCGCGATGTTGGTGGCGTGGTCGCCGATGCGCTCGATGTTCTTCGCCATGAACAGCAGGTGCGTGCACGGCGTGATGTTGCGCGGGTCTTCCATCATGTACGTGAGCAGCGCGCGGAACACCACCGTATAGGCTTCGTCGAGGTCCGCGTCCGACTTCCAGACTTCATACGCCGCTTCGGCGTCCTGGTCGTGGTAGGCCTTGAGCACGTTGCGCAACTGGTCGGCGGCGAGTTCGGCGAGATTGGCCAGGCCGCCGGCGGCGGTGATCGGCGCCACGCGGCTGAGCGGAATGGAGCGCTTGGCCACATTGGCGGCGTAATCGCCGATGCGCTCGATATCCGCGGCGATGCGCAGCGCGGCGAAGACATTGCGCAGGTCGCCCGCGATCGGCGCGCGCAGCGCGAGCAGGCGCACCACGTCCTGGCTGATCTCCTGCTCGAGCGCGTCGAGGGCGTCGTCGTTGTCGACCACGCGCTGGGCCGCGCGCTCGTCGCGGCGCTCCACCACGTCGATGGCGGCTTCGAGCTGCGCGACGGCGAGTTCGCCCATCTTGACGATTTCGCCGGTGAGGCGCTTCAGCTCGTCGTCGTAGCTCTTGATGATGTGCTGGTGCGTGGTGTTCATCGCTAACCTCGAAAAAGGCGGGGGCTTAGCCGAAACGGCCGGTGATGTAGTCTTCCGTCTGTTTCTTGTCCGGCTTGGTGAAGATCTTTTCCGTCCGGTCGAACTCGATCAGCTCGCCCATGTACATGAACGCGGTCATGTCGGAGCAGCGGGCAGCCTGCTGCATGTTGTGCGTGACGATGACGATGGTGAAGTCGCGCTTCAGTTCTTCCACCAGCTGCTCGATGCGGCTCGTGGCGATGGGATCGAGCGCCGACGTCGGTTCGTCGAGCAGCAGTACCTCAGGCTTCAACGCGATGCCGCGGGCGATGCACAGACGCTGCTGCTGGCCGCCGGACAGGCCCAGCGCGCTCTGCTTCAGCTTGTCCTTCACTTCGTCCCACAACGCCGCGCTGCGCAGTGCCTGTTCGACGCGGTTTTCCATTTCCGAACGCGAAAGTTTCTCGTGGTGGCGGATGCCGTAGGCCACGTTCTCGAAAATGGTCATCGGGAACGGCACGGGCTTCTGGAACACCATGCCGACCTTGCTGCGCAGGCGATTCATCGAGTACTTCGGATCGAGGATGTTCTCGCCGTCGAGCACGATCTCGCCGCTGGCGCGCAGGCCCGGGTAGATGGCATAGATGCGGTTGAAGATGCGCAGCAGCGTCGACTTGCCGCAACCGGACGGGCCGATGATGGCCGTGACCTGCTTCTCGGGGATGTCGAGCGAAATATGTTTCAGCGCGTGGAAATCGCCGTAGTGGAAGTTCACGTCGCGCGCGGTCATCTTCGCCGGCACCTGGCCAAGGTCCACGCCCGAGGCATGGGGCGACGTGCCGAACCCGGGCCGGGAGGCGACTTCGTTCATGTTAGTCATGGGACACCTTGGAGCGGAAGGCGAAACGGGCGATCAGGCTGAGCGCGAGCACGAACATGGTAAGCACGAAGGCGCCGGCCCAGGCGAGGGTATTGATATCCGGACTCGCGTCCTTCGTGTACTCGTAGATGATCTGCGGCAGGCTCGGCATCGGAGCGAGCGGATTGAGCGTCATGAAGGTGTTGCCGAAGGCCGTGAACAGGAGCGGCGCGGTTTCGCCGCTGATGCGGGCCAGGGCAAGCAGCACGCCGGTGACGATACCCGAGCGCGCGGCGCGGATCAGGATCTGCGTGGTCAGCTTCCACTGCGGTACGCCGAGCGAAAGCGCGGCCTCGCGCAGGGTCCCGGGCACCAGGCGCAACATTTCGTCGGTGGTGCGGACGATGACGGGCAGGGCGATCAGGGCCAACGCGACTCCGCCGGCGAGGCCCGAGAAGGTCACGTTGCCGTTCGACAGGTATTTCGACGGCAGCACCACGATCGTGTAAACAAACAGGCCCAGCACGATCGACGGTGCCGACAGCAGGATGTCGTTGAGGAAGCGGATGGTCGGACCCAGGCGCGAGCGGCGCGAGTACTCCGCCAGCCAGGTACCGGCGGCGACGCCGATCGGCGTGGCGATGAGGATGCCGAGGAAGTTCAGGATCAGGCTGCCGACCATCGCGTTGGCCAGGCCGCCTTCCTCGCGATAAGCGGTGATCTTGGTGAATAGCTGCGGCTTCAGCGCGGACGCGCCCTGGCTCAGGGTTTCCCAGAGGATCCAGGCGAGGAAGAACAGCCCGATGGCGGTGGCGGCCACACTGAGCACCATGGCGACGATGTTCTTGATGCGGCGCTTGGTATAAAGCGAAGCGGACATCAGTTGCCCTCCTTCGTGGCCAGCCTGCGGAGCATGAGGCGCGCGATCAGCAGCACGATGAAGGTCACCACGAACAGGAGGAAGGCGATGGCCATCAGGGCGGAGCGCTGCAGGCCCTGCGCCTCGCCGAACTGGTTGGCGATGGTGGAGGCGATGGAGCTACCCGTTTCGAGGAACGACAGCGAGAACTTGAAGGTGTTGCCGAGGACGAAGGCCACGGCCATGGTTTCGCCGAGCGCGCGGCCCAGGCCGAGGAACACGCCGCCGATGACGGCCGTGCGGGTGTAGGGAACCACGATGTCCCACACCACTTCCCACGTGCTGGAACCCAGGGCGTATGCCGATTCCTTCAGGCGGGTCGGCACCGTTTGGAAGACCTCGCGCATCACCGAGGAAATGAACGGGATGATCATCACGGCGAGCACGAGACCCGCGGTGAGCACGCCGGCGCCGAAGAAGGGGTACTCGCTGGAAAAGAACTTCGCGATCCACGGCACGTGCTGCACCAGCCACGACACCTGCCCGTCGGGCGGGTCGGCGCTGAAGTTGTTCATCAGCCAGGGCTTGATGTGCTCGGCCACGAACGGGGCGAAGATGAAGAGGCCCCACATGCCGTAGATGATGGACGGAATGCCGGCCAGCAATTCGATGGCCGAGGCTACGGGACCCCGCAGCCATTGGGGCGCGATCTCGGTGAGGAAGAGGGCGACGCCGAAGCTGATCGGCACCGCGACCACCAGGGCGATCATGGCCGTGCCCACGGTACCCATGATCGGCACCAGCGCGCCGTACTGGTCGTTGCTGGGATCCCACGCGGCGCTGGTGAGGAAACCCCAGCCGAAGGTGCGGAACGCGTCCTGGCCCAGCCAGAGCGTGGAACCGGCCGCGCCGATCAGGGAAAGCAGGACAAGCAGCGCGCAGGCTTTCAGCACCCACCCGAAGATGAGGTCGTTGCGTGAGTCCGTCGACGTGCGGCTGGCCACGGAGGATCGCTCGGGGGTTGTCGCGGCATTGCTGGCGGTGGCATGCATAGGAATGCTGTTTCCCGGGCCTTTGCAAACGTTGGGTCGCCGCCCCTTACGGGACGGCGACCCCCTTGGACGACAGTCTGGACCGGAAGTATTTCACCGGTTGGACGAATCGGCGATTACTTGAAATCCGAAGCCCAGTAGGCCTGGATCTTCTGGGTCAGGGCGGGCGGCAGCGCGACGTAATCCAGCGACGCGGCGTCGGCCTGGCCCTTGTCGAACGCGTACTTGAAGAAGTCGAAGGCCACCTTGGTGTGCGAGGCGTTCTTCGGCTTCTTGTACATGATGATCCAGGTGGTGGCCGTGATCGGCCATGCCTGGTCGCCAGCGGCGTTCGTCATGATCAGGTTGAAGTCCTTGGCCGAAGCCCAGTCGGCCGTGGCGGCGGCGGCGCCGAACGCCTCGGCGGTGGGCTGCACCCACTTGCCGGCGGCATTCTGCATCTGCGCGTAGGAGATACTGTTCTTCTTCGCGTAGGCGTACTCGACGTAGCCGATGGAGCCCGGAATCTGGCGCACGTACTGCGAAACGCCCTCGTTACCCTTGCCGCCCACGCCGGTCGGCCACTCGACGGCCGTGCCGAACTTCACCTTCGACGCCCACTCGGGGCTCACCTTCGAGAGGTAGTTCGTGAAGTTGAACGAGGTGCCCGAACCGTCCGAACGGTGCACGACGGTGACCTTCATGTTCGGAATCTTAACGTCCGGGTTCAGGGCGGCGATGGCCGGATCGTTCCAGCGGGCGATCTTGCCCAGGAAGATATCGGCGAGCACCGCACCCGTGAGCTTGAGCTCGCCGGCCTTGATGTTCGGGAGGTTCACGATGGGCACGATGCCGCCCACGACGCTCGGGAACTGGCCGAGGCCGAACTTGGTGAGGTCGTCGCTGCTCATCGGGGCGTCGGAGGCGCCGAAGTCGATGGTGCCTTCCTTGATCTGCGCGATGCCCGCGCCGGAGCCCACGGACTGGTAGTTGATCTTGTTACCGGTCGACTCGGCGTACTT
>NZ_JBNDHZ010000085.1:0-8235 GCF_056755355.1 Luteibacter sp. HAY1-4A | reverse complement strand
TACGCTTATAGTGCCGCGGGGCGGTTGATGTGGCAGTTCGAACCGGCGACAGGAACGGGTACCAACTACATTTATCTTGCGCAACGGCTCATTGCCAAGCATCGCAGCGATGCTTCCGGCATAAGCTATCTCTACACCGACCTGCTCGGATCGGTCCTCGCCACCACCGACGCCACCGGCAATCTCCGCTCCACGAACGACTATCGCCCCTACGGCCAGGTAGCACTGGGCGTGTCGACGGATGGACCCGGCTTCGCAGGCCATCTCGACGACACCGATTCCGGCCTGGTCTATATGCAGGCACGCTATTTCGATCCGGTAACGGGACGTTTCATCAGCGCAGACCCGAAGAACGTCGTTCCGGGCAACTGGGGCTCTTTCTCACGCTTTACCTATGCAAACAACAACCCGTATCTCTTCGTGGACCCCGATGGCTGGTCCCCGGGAATCCTCGGCGACCTGCGCCGGTCGACAAGGCCGTACATTGAAGAGGGCCGCCGGTTCATCACCAAGGTATCGCGTTATATTCTCGACACGGGCGACAAGACCGAAGTCAGCGTGGACGGCACTGTGAGCTATAACGGAGTCGGCGGTACGGCGAGCAAGGCGGTGTACAACGGCAGCGACTCGGTCAGTGCTTCGCCTGCGGGCAAGGGTTTTTCCATGGAGGTGTCCGCACACGTAAAGACGGAGATCGCATCCATCGATTTTTCCCCCGACACGGAACCCTCGCAGGTGAACTACATCGGCCACCTTTCAGGTTATGACATTGTCGGTGGCGGTGTGGAGGTGAAATATAACAAGGGCGGGAAACTGTCCGTCTCCGTACTCGCCGGCACCGGTGCGGGTGAATCAGCCTGGGGCGGCGAAGTCTCTATCGACGTCGAGAAGGCACAACGGGAACAAGCGCAAAGCGACATGGTTCGCGATGCGCAGGTGCGTCGCGAAATCGGCATGCCGCCGCCAACCGAGGATTGACCGCAGACATGTCTTCTTCCACACCGCTCAGCCCCGTCCAGTTCCTCGCGCTGTGTATTTTTGGGTTCATCCTGATAGTCATCGCAGCGCGGGTACTGTCCATGTGGTTCAGGCATCTTCTCGGACGCCATGGCGACATGGGGGAGCCTGGCCACCTCGGCATGGCGCACCTTCGGAGCGAGCAGCGTGTGCTGGCCGGGAGGCTCGAAACGCCTCCCGGCCTGGCTAAAGTGTTGGCCTGGATGCTACGGGTTTTCGAGGCGGTGCTTCTCGTCGCGATATGCGCGATTTTCTACATCGCGCTCTCCATGGGAGGCAACGAAGAGGCCGGTTGCATCGCATGCCTGCTGGATCCTGCGTCGAAGACGCCTTTGTTCTGGACAGGGTATGGTCTGGTCGTGCTGTGGATCGTGGTACCACGACTTGCCCAGACCATGGTGCTGCGTCACGATCCGCGCCAGGTTGAGGAGGAGGGCCGCTTCGACACTCGCCGCTACCGCATGGGACTGCGCATGATCTTTACGGACCATCCCAAGCCAACCGATGCCATCGCCCTTCGCTTGCGGGCGATATGCCGATGGCTTCTTCTGTTGGCCATCGTCGATGCGCTGGCCGTGGTCGTCCTGCTCATCCTGCAGCACTGATACGCGCAAAGGTACCCTGCACGACGCGGTCCGTCACTTGCCGCCGGCCCAGGGCGACTTGAGCATCAGGCTGCTGAAATCCCTGCGGACGAACTTGGGATCCTTATAGGCCATGACGTCCGCCAGGCCGGTGCCCTGGGTCGCCTCGGGGCGGTGCTTCAACCCGTTGTAGAGGGCCTGCATGAAATCTTCCGCGAAATGCGGCGGATGCGGATAGGCGGCTTCGACGGCGCCACGCTCCGTGGCGCTGAATCCATCGTAGCCTGCGCCCACCAGGTCCATGTTCGCGCCTTCGGCAAGCAGTGTGGCCACAGGGAACATGTGCGGTGAGATGCCGTTCGTCGTATGCAGGGCGATCGCCAGCCAGATGTCCTGGCTTTCCGCATCCGGCACGCCGTGCTCCTTCAGGAAGGCCCGTGCGGCATCCGCGCCGTCCACTTCGAATCGCGAATGACTGGCGCCATAGCGTGCCGTGAGTCCGTAGTCGTGGAACAGGGCGGCCACGTAAAGCAACTCGGGATCGAAGCTCAATCCTTTTCGCTTGCCGGCCAGGGCAGCCCAGTAATAGACACGCACCGAGTGCTGATAGAGGAAATCGCCTTCGGCGTCGTGAACCATTTGCGCGGCGTCGCGCGCCAGTTTGCTGTCGGGAATGCGCACGCCGGACACCTCGCTGGCGGCTTTGGGAACCGCACCGCCGGGACTGGATGCGGCCCTTTGCACAGCGGTGTCCATGGCCTGGACCGGAACGGCCAGGACGCAATACAAGGCGGCACAGAGGACGACGAATAGACGAGTCATCATGGTAGTGCTCCGCGACTGGGCGAAGTATAGGCCCCCGCTCTGTCACGGTGCTTGTAAATATCGGTCCGCTGAACGGTGCGCGACCGCCCCGAGCGAAAAGCATGTTTCGTCATAAACGAAACCGCGCGACAGGTATATACACGTGTGCCGCACACCGCACCTTACAGGCCTGTAACCCATCGCATGCGCAAGCTCACCGAAGAAAATCTCACCCATGCGGTGCTCGCCGGCATCGGCAACGATGTGGTGCCCCGCACGCGGCAGATCGCGGAAGCACTCATCAGGCACCTCCATGCTTTCGTCCGGGAAGTCGAACTGACCGAGGACGAATGGATGAAGGGCATCGATTTCCTCACCCGCACGGGGCACGCATCGACCGGAACCAGGCAGGAGTTCATCCTGCTTTCCGACGTGCTGGGCGTGTCAATGCTGGTCGATGCGATAAACCATCGCCGTCCCCACCTCGCCACGGAAAGTACAGTGCTGGGTCCGTTCCACGTGCAGGGAGCGCCCGTCCTTCCTTTAGGTGCCAACCTCGCCGACGGTGTGGAAGGTGGGACACCGACATTCGTGGAAGGCCGCGTGCTCGACGAGACCGGACGCCCCATCCCCAGTGCCAGCGTGGAGGTATGGCAGGTGCGCCCGGATCGTCTGTACGACGTGCAGGATGCCGAACAGCCGTCGATGCAATTACGGGGCGTGCTGCCGACGGACGGTGAAGGGCGATACCGTTTCCGCACCGTGCTGCCGGTGAGCTACACCATTCCCGAAGACGGACCCGTGGGCGAACTGCTGCATGCGCTGGGACGGCATCCGTGGCGTCCCGCGCACATCCATTTCATCGTGTCCGCGCCGGGCCACGAACGCGTGGTGACCCACCTCTTCGTCGAAGGCGATCCGTACCTCGACTCCGATGCCGTATTCGGCGTGAAGCACTCGCTGGTGACAGCCTTCGAGGAACACCCCGCGGGACCGGCGCCGGACGGCACCACGATGGACCACCCGTTCCGCGTCGTACGCTACGACTTCACACTCATGACGACCGCTTAGGATCAGAATGCGCAGTTAAGGCTCAACCGGGCCGACTGGTCCTTCGCGTCGCCGGCAAGCTGCCCGACGTACGACGCGTCGATGGTGACCGACTGTGCAGGCTTGAAGCGCAGGCCCAGCGTCGCAACGCCAGCGTTGTCGGCGATGGGCGTGCCCGCCACCTGGAACGCGTCGCCGCCGGTGGCGAAACGCTGGCGGCTGAGCGTGTCGGTGTCTCCCCATGCATGCTGCCAACCCACGCTGGCGAACACATCGACGCCACCTTCCGCGGAAAGCTCATGGCTGCCGCGCAGGCCCAGCGTGGCGAACGTCTGCGCGCTCTTATCGCCCTGGACGTCGAGCGCAGCGTCGCCGCCACGCTCGTGCAGCGCATTCGTGCGGAGCTCCTGGCGGGCCACATTGAGGTACGGCGACAGCGATGCGCGGTCGAAGCGGAATTCGTACGCGCCCTCCACGAACACCTGCGCCGAGCGCGCACGCGTGTCGCCGTTCAGGCGCTCGTTCATACCCGCGACATCGACCGTGCGATGCGTGTCGATGTCGCGGTGGCTGTACAGCGCACCGGCCTGGAGCAGCACGTTGCCGTAATGCCCGCTGCCATAGAGCCCGGCGGTACGCGTATCGCCACCGGCGGAATCGCCGCGGGCGGAAGCGGACACATGGCCCGTGCCGAGCGCGAAACCGATACGGGTACCGGCACCGACACCCGTATCCGCACCGACTAGCAGGCCGCCGCCGTTGGCGCGCAGGCGAGCGGCGTTGCCGTCGGCGTCGTGGTTGCCCCAGTGGCCCCATGCCGACGCCCAGGCCGCGGTCGCATCACCGGTGCCATCGGTATACTGGCTGAGCAGGTGCTGGTTGATCGCGTCACGCTGGTAGCGGTCGTCGTCGGCGATCGCGCCGCGCAGGTTGGCGTGGATCTCACCGGAAAGCGCGTCGAACGCCGTGCGCGCGCTGGCCGCATCGAGCCGCAGCACGGTCTCGTAGAGCGCGGTGCCCTGGTCGAGCGACTGCAGCGCGCCGGCGGTGGCGCGTTGGTTGCGCGTACTCGCCACTTCCAGGAACGACACGTCGTTGCGACGGAGCGTGAGGTTCACCGCGTTCGCCGTGTACGCAAGTGACGGCGTGAGGAACGCCAGGTTCGACGACACGTCGCCGAACGTACCGTCGACACCGCCGGCCGCCGACAGGATGGTGTACGTCGTGGATACGCTCCACTGACCGCCGGTACCGAGGCTGACGACGGAACCGCCATGCAGGTTGGCCTTTCCCCCGACCACGACCGTGTCACCCTGCCCCGCATCCGTCACATCCACGGCATAACGCGAGCCGGCCGCGAGGTCGAGATTGCCGTTGAACGTGAGCTTGCCGATGGCACCGCTGCCGCCGGGCGAAAGTTCGCTACCGGACGCCAGAGCGGCGCTCCCCGCCGTGCCCGTGCCGGTGAGCACCGCACCGCTGGCCAACGCAAGATTGCCGCCGAGAGAACCATCGAGGCGCAGCGTGCCGCCATCGATAGTGGTGGCACCGGTGAAGGCGCTGCTGTCGCCGGTCAGGTGCAGGCCGTTGGTTCCGAGCTTGTGGAAGGTACCGTCGCCGGACATCGTGCCGGCATAATCGACGTCGTCGGAACGATCGAGGACCAGCTCGCCATGGTTGGCGATGTTCAGCGGCAAGGTGCCGTGGGTGCCGCCGTCGCCGATGTGCAACGTGCCGTCGGCAATGGCGGTCAAGCCCGTGTTTGTGGCGGTGCCGGTCAGGGTGAGCGTGCCGGCTCCTGTCTTCGTGAACGATCCCGCGGCCAGCGTAGCGACGACGCCAGGCGGCGTGCCATCGGCGATGTCGCCCGTCAGCGTTGCGGTGCTACCCGCACCCACGTCGACGGTGGCGTCACCGGCAACCTTCACGGCATTCGCGAGCGACAGGCCGCTCGTACCGAAGGCGAGCGTACCGCCGCTCATCACGAGATCGCCCGTACCGAGGGCACCGCTATCGCCCACGCGCAGCGTGCCATCGCTGAGCCACGTGGAACCGCTGTAGCTGTTCGCATGGTCGAGCACGAGCGTGCCCGCACCGGTTTTCGTCAGCAATCCCGTGCCGGTGATCGCGCCGTTCCAGGCGAAGGCACTGGCCGCATCGTCGATGTCGATCGTGCCCGTCGAAGCCAACGACAGCGCGCGGTCCGTCGATGCGTACGCTGCGCCGGTGATGCGAAGGCTTCCGCCACTCAGGGACACATCGTTGCCAGCGTCGCCCAGGTTCCTGTCATCGCCGACGGAGAGCGTACCGCCGCTGACCGTGACACCGCCGGAGAACGTATTGACGCCATCGAGCACGAGCGTGCCCGCGTCGGTCTTGGTCAGCCCCGCCGTGCCGGCGAGCACCGAATCGATGGTGGCAACGAAACCCGCGCTTGCCGAGGTGCCGTCGCCCACACGGACGATGGCCGGGCCGCTGGGGGACACCAGATCCAACGCATCGCCCGTAATGCGATAACCGTCGCTCAGGAACTGCATGCCCGTGACCCCGACCGCACCGGCCGTGCCGTCGACGGTGACCGTACCGTTGGCGCCGCCGAAGATGGCGAAGCCTGGCTGTGGGTTCATGGGAGCGGTGAAGACGCCCTGCGCGTCGGTCCACGTGCTCGCGGTATTCGACCACGTGCCGTCGCCCCCGCCCATCTGCGTGGAACTGGCCAGCCCATTCGCGTTCCAGTAGTTCAGCGTGACGTTCGTGTAATCGATCAGGTTGATCTGCTTCTGGCCGACGAGCGTCTGCAAGGATATGACCCTCCCGGTAGGCTGGCTTCCGAGGAGAAGGAGACCGCCGTTGGTCGTGGTGAGCGTGCCGCCATAGGAGAAGAGGTTGTACACGCCGGGGCCCATGCCGCCCACGTCGGCGATGTTCAGCGTGACGCCGTTCAAGGCAAGGTTGCCACCCACGATCACCTTGTCACCCGCACCGCCAGCGCCGAATTCGGCGTCGAAGACCGTGCCTTGCGCCATGGTGAGGTCGCCGTTCACCGTGAGCGTTCCCACGGAGTTGCCGGGTGAGAGCACGCTGGCGGACAGCATGTCCACGCTGCCGCCGATCGTGCCGTGGCCGCCGAGCGACGCGCCCGCATCGACCTGCACCGCACCGCCGAGATAGGCCGCGGAACCCGCGGTGCCGCCGACGATGAGCGTGCCGTTCGCCACCGTGGTGGAGCCATGGAACTGGGAGCCATCGCCGTCGTACACCAGCTTGCCGGCGCCAACCTTCGACAACGTACCCGTGCCGCCGATGTCGCCGGCGAAGACGACATCGTTGCTTCGATTGAACGCAAGCAGGCCGTTCACGGTGGTATCCGCGTCCAGCGTGCCCGTGGTGCCGCCGTTGCCAACCATGAGCGAGGTGCCTGCGTCGATCTGCACGCCCTCGTTGTCGGCCAGCGCGCCATCGGCGCGAAGCGTGCCCGTCACCGTCGCGCCCTGCATGGTGTTGAAGGTGGCTGTCCGCAGGGCATGTACCGTCCCCGCCACGGTGAGCGGCATGGAGTCCGCGAGCGAGATCGTGCCAGCCGTCAATGTGCCGAGGTTGGCGATAGCGTTGGCTGCACTACTCAGCACCAGGTCGCCGCCGACGGTGCCCGAGAGCGTATCGGCGTTCACACCGCCCGCAATCTGGTGCACCGACGACGTGGGTATGTCGAGCGTCAGCGTGGACGGCGTAGTGACATCGCCGGCGAACACGACTGCGCCGTCGCTGTGGATCGACGCATTGCTGATTACCTGCAAGGAAGCCAGGGACAAGGCGCCTGCGGAGTGCAAGTCCACCGTGTTACCGGTCAGCGCAACGTTCCCGCCGAAGGCGTTGCCGACGTTGGTGAGCGCGATGTCGCCGGCTGTCAGGACGGAAAAGTCGTGCGCGCCGGTTACCGCACCCACGAACGTGACCGGTCCAGCGTTGCTGATCACGGTCGTGTCGTTCGCGAGCGACACCGGAGTGCCATAGTGCTGGGAGCCCGTCGTGTGCAAGGTACCTGACAAGGTGGTGGCGCCCGGATGGTCGAGCGTGAGCGATCCGTTGAGCTGGACGCCCTGCAGGATGAGGTTGCCGGTGTCGGTGCTGCTGGTCACATTGCCCGTGCCGTCGATGGCGGCGATGGTCAGGCTCTTTCCGGCTGCCGCCGACAAGTCGATGGCTGCGGTGCTGCCATCCAGTTTCACCTCGTCGATCGCCGCATTGTCCATGGCGCCCGCCTGCACGTCCGAACCGTCCGCGACTTCCACTGCGCCGTGGATGTGGGAACCCGTCGCCATCGTCAGCGTGTTGTTCACGCCATGGAAGAGGATGGCCGATGCGTATGCGCCGCCAGTGAGGCCGCCTTCGATCGTGCCACCGTTCTGGATCGTGCTGGAACCTTGAATGACGATGCCGATGCCGGCGACGCCAGTGCCGGTTCCGGCGCCACCGCTGATCGTTCCGAAGTTGGTTACGGTGAGGTCGGTGGCAAGCGCGCGGATACCCGCTCCCGCCTCGCCGGCACCGCCCGGCGTGTTCGCGTTGCCGCCCGCGCCACCGGCACCGCCGGTGATCGTGCCAAAGTTGTCCACCTTGACACCACTGCCGTACAGCAACACGCCGTCGCCGCCACCGCCACCACCACCACCGAACGCCTGGAAGTTCAGATCGCCCGCACCGCCGGCGCCGCCCGCGCCACCGGTGACCGTGTTAGTCACGTCGACCGACATGTTGATACTGTCTCTTATACACATCT
>NZ_JBNDHZ010000084.1:0-8417 GCF_056755355.1 Luteibacter sp. HAY1-4A | reverse complement strand
ACGGGCGTCCGTACCAGGCCGGCCCTGGTCGACTTAGACAAGGCGCCGCCCTTTCCCGAGCAGGCCATCGAGCAGATCCAGCAGCACGACCAGCGGCAGGCTCAGATTCTGGAAGAGGTGCGTACGCAGCAGGCACAGCAGAGCATGGGACGTTCGCTCTGAGCCCGTCCTTACCGCCCATGCGTGCCGGACTGCCGGAAATAAAAAAGAGGCCTGCCAAAGCAGGCCTCCGGGTGCGGGAATCGACAGCCTGGAGTAATCAGGAAATCAGCCGCAGCGCGAACGGATAACGGTAGGTACCATCCGAACTGACGCGAACCGCGGCGATGATGCAGAAGATCAGGTTGAACAGCCACAGCAGCGGCGTGAGGAACGCACCGATGATGACGAAGGCGAGCACCCAGCAGATCACGTAGCCGATGAGCACCGTGATCTGGAAGTTCAGGGCTTCCTTCGCCTCGCCGACGAGGTAGCTCTTGTCGGCGCGGTCCTTGTGCACCAGCCATACGATGAGCGGGACAATGATGCTGAAGATGATCCCCGAGAGATGGGTCAGCATCGCGATGTTCTTGTCGTCGGTATTCGTCGCCACGGAGCCGGTGGGCTCATAAGGCGGGGGCGACGGAGGGGGCGACGGCGGGATCTGGTCGGACGGCGTGCTCATGGCGGAACTCCGTGGACGATGTCGGCCTCCACTGTCCTTTCCGTCGGGGGGCCCTGTCAAGCCGACGTTCGGCACAGAGGGGGCTGATGTGGGAGCCGGCTGTGCCGGCGATCCCGCGGTAGCAGCAAGCGTGCCGCGAGCACCCATCGCCGCTGAAGCGGCTCCCACACAAAGCCTTCCTGCTTACTCGCCGGCGATCGTCATCCTGTCAACCAGCCAGGAGCCGGTCAGCACGTGCGAGCGACGGTCCACGTCCGCGCCGACCGCCACGAGGTTCGCGTACATGTCGCGCAGATTGGCCGCGATGGTGATTTCCTCGACCGGATAGGCGATTTCGCCGTTTTCCACCCAGAACCCCGAGGCGCCGCGCGAGTAGTCGCCCGTGACGATGGACACGCCCTGCCCCATCACATCGGTCACCAGCAAGCCGGTGCCGAGTTTGCGCAGCATGCCGGCGAAGTCGTCGCCCCCGGTTTTCACATACAGGTTGTGAACGCCGCCGGCGTTACCCGTGGACGACAGGCCGAGCTTGCGCGCGGAGTAGCTGCCCAGGATGTAACG
Organism: Luteibacter sp. HAY1-4A; assembly: GCF_056755355.1. Taxonomy (NCBI): domain Bacteria; kingdom Pseudomonadati; phylum Pseudomonadota; class Gammaproteobacteria; order Lysobacterales; family Rhodanobacteraceae; genus Luteibacter; species Luteibacter sp. HAY1-4A. The sequence continues at coordinate 7,192 of NZ_JBNDHZ010000084.1, read as the reverse complement.
CTGCAACACGCCGTCGACGACGAGCGGTGCGTCCACGGTAGCCACGCCTTCGGCGTCGAAGACCGACGAACCGTGACCACGCGGCACCAACGGTTTCTCGTCGACGCGGAACCACGACGGCAGGATCTGCTTGCCTACGTGGTCGACGAGGAAGCTGGAACGCCGGTACAACGATCCGCCGCTCACGGCACCGAGCAGGTGGCCGAGCAGCGAACGAGCCACCTCCGGCGCGAACAGCACCGGGGCCTGACGGGTTCCCAGCCGACGCGCGCCCAGGCGGGAAAGCGTGCGCTGAGCCGCCTTGCGCCCGATCTCGCCGGCGTCCATGAAGTCGCCGGCGTTCCGGACGCTGTCGTACCAGTAGTCGCGCTGCATGCCGTCGTCGTCGCCGGCGATCAGCGCCACCGACAAGGAGTGACGCGTGCCGCGCTCGCGACCGACGAAACCGTGGGAGTTGGCATAGACGGACAGGCTCTGGCCGGCATTCACGCTCGCGCCATCGGAATTCGTGATGCCCGCGACCCCGCGGCCGGCGTCCTCGATATCGCGGCCCAGCGCGATGGCGTCGTCCACGTCCAGGTCCCAGGGGTGCCACAGGTCGAGGTCCGGAAACGACGTGGCCATGCGGCCGGCATCGGCCAGGCCGGACGCCGGGTCTTCCTCGGTGAACTTCGCGATCGCGCAGGCCTGGTCGATGGTGGCCTGGATCGAGTCCGGGTGCAGGTCGGCCGTGCTGGCGGACCCTTTGCGCCCGCCGAAATACACGGTGAGGGAGAAGCCGCGGTCGCGTGTGCGCTCCACCGTCTCCACCTCGCCCAGCCGCACGTTCACGTTGAGGCCCACGTCGATACTGGCCGATACCTCCGCCTGGCTGGCCCCGGCGGCGCGGGCCCGGCGGATCGTTTCCTCGGCCAGTTCGGCGAGGCGATCGAGGTCCTGATGGCTGGTGTCGGGGGTCGCAACTTGGCTCACGTGGGCGTCCTGGGGCTTGGGCGGTTAGAATATCGGGCCGTACGCGGCCGATCCCCAGCAGATGGGGGCCGCGTCGCCCGATAAAAAGCAAAGGGCACCGCCCATGGTGCCATGGAACCCCTTATGAGCGTCCGTGTCGGCTATTACCGCCACTTCAAGGGCATGCCCTACCGTGTGCTGGGAAGCGCCCTGCACAGCGAGACGATGGAGGAACTGGTGATCTACCAGGACCTCTACGACCAACGCCGCCTCTGGGTACGTCCCGCCGCCATGTTCGCCGAAACCGTCGAGCGTGACGGCAAGACCGTTCCCCGCTTCGCCTTCGAACGCGAAGCCGACGATTTCCAGTCCATCACGGATGCCATGCCATGAAGCCTTTCGACGACCGCCCGCAAGACGACGAAGAGGACTTCGGCCCCAGCCGCAGCGAGAAGCGCCGCAACGCGCTCGACATCCTCAAGCTTGCCGGCCAGCTCATGGAACTGCCGCCCAGCCGCATTCCCAAGCTGAACCTGCCCGAGGACATCGTCGAGGAGATCGGCCGCACGCGGAAGATCACGGCGCACATCGCGCGCAAGCGCCAGCTGGCCTTCCTCGCGAAGCAGATGCGCAGGCACGGCGACGAAGCGTTCGCCGATGCGCGCGCGGAACTGGGTGAGGACCGCGACCGCCAGCGTCAGGAAGCCGCGCACATGCATCGCCTCGAAGCGGCCCGCGAGAAGCTGCTCGACGGCGGCGACGCCGCGCTGGGCGACCTGTTCGACCGGCATCCGGACCTCGACCGCCAGCACCTGCGCTCGCTCGTGCGCCAGGCGAAGGCGGAACGCGAGGCGAACAAACCGCTGCATGCGTTCCGCGAGATCTACCGGATACTGAAGGAACTGGACGCCTCGTCCAACGACCAGCGCTGACCTGTAGGAGCCGCTACAGCGGCGAGGAAACCTCGCGACGGCGCGGCAAGATTGCCCTCGCCGCTATAGCGGCTCCTACAACGGAAAACGAAAAGGGCGGTGGATTGCTCCACCGCCCTTTCGTTTTACCGTTTTACCGGCTTTACCAGCCGATGCCGAGTTCGAGGTGTTCCGGCTGCGTCTCGATCAAGGTCGAGCTCTGGTCGGAAACATCGTCGTACGCGAAACCGTAGGCCTTGCCGTTCACGCCATGCAGGTGCCAGAAGCGCGAGTAATAGTTCGCCGGCGACTGCGTGTAGAACGAACCCGGGTCCTTCCACAGGCTGGTGTCTTCCATCACATGGCGGTTGAAGGCCGCGCAGATCTGCGCCTCCAGCTGGCCTTCCACGCCCCACGGGTCGGTGGAGCGAGCAAGGCTGCCCTTTCCTTCCAGCACATCCTGCGTGCTGGGCTTGCCGACCTTGAACAGCATGCCTTCCGGTTCGTCCGGTTCATGCGTATCGGCCCAGTTGGTATGGGTGAAGGTCAGGACGCCGTCGATCACGGTGCCTTCGAACTGCTTGTTGCCGATCGTCATCTCCAGCACGTGGTTCTGATAGTACGTCCACGACTGGTCGATGTAATCGTCGAAGTAGTGCTCCTGCGGCTTGCCGGTATCGAACGCGGCCTTGCCCGGCGCCAGTATCCGGATCGGATCGGCCTCGGTGAGCTGGAACTCGGCCGGGACCTCCTGGTTGTACTGGGCGAAGATCTGCGCACGCGTCTGCGTGATGCCCGACGACTCGTGCCTGGTCTTGTCGCCGCCGTAGACATCGAGCGACAGCGGGATCGAGAACTGATCGACCTGCGTCGTGTTGATGAAGATGGCGTTGTCGTTCCAGGTGAACTCATACCAGTCGTAGTGCACGTCGATGTTCGGATCGGTGGCGTTGAGCGGATTGGGGCCCGCGAAGCCAATCGAACCGTCGGCTGCCTTCAGGATCTTGATGTACATCGGCTCGCCGATCGAGACGAAGATCCGGCCCGAATCCATCTTCGGCAGCTTGAGCAGCTTTGCCTGCGCCAGCGTGAAGAAGTAGTTCGGGTAGTTCTGGCCATTCTTGGTCAGGTGGCCGGAACCGTCGTTGTCCGCTTCCGATGCGGCCGTGAGCGTGCCGTCCGGTTTCACCCAAGAGAACACCTGGGTCACCGGGTCGCGGCCGATGACGGCAACGAAGATCTGGTCGTCGCGCCACTTGCCGTTGGTCGTGTTGCGGAGCTGCGTACCGATGTAGCCCGGATACGTGACGTAGTCGAAGCCCTGCGACGGATCGTTCGCCTGAGGATTCCCGGGCGGCGTCGTGCCGTCACCGGCGTCAGCGGCGTACACGCCCATTTCCCACAGAGAGTAACCATAGGGGCTGGAGCGCTTGAGGCCCGTCATCCGCACGTACTGCGCCGAGATCGCCGGGAACGTGATCGTTTCCACGCCGCCCTGGCTGTTCTCGTTGTCGTACGCGACATTCCAGGTCTTGCCGTCCGTGGACACGTCGATCCGATAGGCGAGCGCATGCGCGTTCTCCCACGACAGCACCACCTTCCCGATGGTCTGCACCGAACCGAGGTCGACCTGTATCCACTGGTCGTCCGTGAAGGCCGAGGACCAGCGCGTGCCGGCGTCGCCGTCGTTCACGTTCTCCGGCTTGAACGCCACCGGGTTCTCGCTGTCGGACGCCAGCACCGTACGGTGCAGGGCCAGGTTGCCGGTTGCGGGCACGGTCTGGTCCGGCTGCTGCGGCACCTCGGGCTGTGTCTGCGACGGCTGGTCGGTGACCGGCTGCTGCGGCTGGGTGGCCGTGGCAGCGTACACCTCGAACTCGAACATGGAGTTGCCGTAGTCGGTGTTCCGCTTCGTGCTGTTCATGCGCACGAAGCGAGCCGTCTGCGCGGCGAACGACTGGGTGTCCACCCCACCCTTGCCGGCGATCGGCCCCTTGACGGTATGCCAGGTCTGGCCATCGTCGGAGGTATCGATCGTGTACTCGGCGGACGATGCATTTTCCCAACGCATGATCACGTGGTCGAAGGTCTTCGGCGTGCCGAAGTCCACCACGAGGTCGGCAGGGTCCACGCCTGGCTTCGAACTCCAGCGGGTGTCGAACTTGCCGTCGATGGCGGCGGACGGACCGAGATCGCCACGTTCCGGATCCACGGACGACGAAGCGGAGGCGCCAAAGGCGATGTTCACGCCGTTCTTGCCATCGCCCGGCGTACCCGGACTGGCCGGATTGCTCCCGGTGTCGCCACCGTTGTCGCCGTTGCCCGGCTGCTGCACCGGCGCCGTACCGAAGACAGGGTCGGAGCCGTCGGTGGAATTGTCGACCGCCAGCAGGAAGTCGTTGCTGGTCGTCGAAAGCCCCTGGGTGCTCACTACCTTCACACGCAGGCGTGTCCCGTTGTCGGCCGCCACGAGGGCGGGCGTGGCATAGATGCCGTCACCGGTGCTGGACAGGAACGACTCCACATCGGCGTTATCCGCGTTCTTGCCGACGGTGTACCAGTCGTAGCTGAGCGGACCCACACCCGTCGCCGTGACGGTGAAGTGCGCGGAGCGTCCCACGCCGGCCTTCTGGCCTGTGGGCTGGGCAGTGATCACCGGAGCGATCGCCTTCGTGCCAAGGACGCACAGCACGTGGCCCGGATTGTTCTCGGCCACTTCGCGGCTCTTCACACCGAGCGAATTCACCTGGAAGGCGAACTCCGGATCGCTCGGATCCTGGCCTTCGGTCCAGGTCGTCCATGCGCCCGGGAACGCCGCCGTCGAGTAGTTCTGGCCGCTGATGGCCAGCGCTTCGTCGACGGTCGGGAGACGCATGCCGTCCTTCGCGCATTCGCGGATCGCCACCGACTGCGTGAACTGCGCACCCTGGTCGGTGAAGCCGCGCTGGGTGCGATCCCACCGCAGGCCGCTCAAGGTGTCGGTCACAAGGTTGGAACCGGTCGCGGTGGTGTAGCGATCCGTGATGGCGCAGCAGCCGGCCGAGTCATATACCTCGAACTCGAACAGAGAGTAACCGTAGTCGGTCGCACGCTTGATGCCCTGCATGCGGACGTAACGGCCCTTCACCGGATGGTCGAAGGTGAAGTCTTCGGTACCGCCGTTGCTGGTTTCGGCGTGGTACGCGTCCTGGAACCCGGCATCCGGGCTGTCCGAGTACTGGATCTTGTACTCCGCCGCGTGGGCGTTCTCCCACTTCAGCACGACGCGGTTGAAGGTACGCGACGATCCAAGGTCCACCGTGATGAATGCGTTGTCGTCGCCGACCTTGGAGCCCCAGCGGGTCGCTTCGTTGCCGTCGACGGCCTGCCACGCTGCCGTGCCCTGCGGGTTTTCCACCTCGCTGGCCAGCGTCTGCTTCTGGCGCGCCAGGTTGGCACCGGGCGGAGCGAGCGTCAGCTTGGCTGACGTGGTGATGCCGAGCGCGTCGCCGGTGATGTTCGTTACCGTGACGCTATAGGTACCGACATCCGACTGCTGCACCGAAGGGATGGTGAAGGTCGGCTGGTCGTCGCCCACCGGCTGCCCGCTGTGCGACCACTTGTAGTGGAACGGCGAGGTACCCGCCACCAGCGTCGACACGTCGAACGTGGCCGGCTGGCCCGGATTCGCACGCACGTCGGCCATCGCGCCGGTGAAGACCGGCTGGCGCGCCGCGTTCACCGTGAGCTGCACCGAGTTGGAAAGCTGCTGGCTGCCCGAGTTGCTGATGAAGACGGAGTACGCCTTGCCGCTGTCGGCCTGGGTCAGCGCCGGTGTGTCGTAGGTCGGACCCGTGGCATTCGGAATGGCGACGCCATCCTTCATCCACTTGTACTGCACCTTCGGCGAACCGGAAGCGACCACGGCAAAGTGCGCCGTCTGGCCTTCGTCCACGTTTTGCGCCACAGGCTGGGTGGAGATCGTCACCTGCTTGAACGCGAAGACGTGCAGCACGGCCGGGTTTGATTCCCTGTCGGGACCCGCACCATGGACCACCGCGGTGTACTTCGCGCCATCGTCGGCGAGACTCGTGGCCGGCGTGGTGTAGCTCGCGCCGGTGGCGCCCGGAATCTCAACACCGTTTTTCTTCCACGTGAAGCTGAGCGGCTGCGCGCCGGACGCCGTCACGGAGAAGTGCCCCGTGTCGCCGGCGGTGATGCTGTCGTCCACCGGATCGGCAATGATCGAGGGCGGACCCGACGGCGTCGGTGCCTGCGGCACGGCCGAGATCGTGAACGAGGTATGGCCTGTGAGGAGGCCTGGCGCCGAGGCGCTCACCGTTACCGTGCCGGTGGTGAACTTCGTGCGCAGCGCGACCTTCTGCAGGCCACCCTCGAACTGGAGCTCGTGCGAACCCGGCGAGTGGTAGTAGTGCATCGGTTCGGCGATGCCGCCGTTCTGGTCCGGTATTTCACCGGCGCTGTAATCGACGTACTGCTGCGTGCCTCCGTTGAAGCTGACCAGCGACGCACCGCTGTCCACTTCGAAGTCGACCTTCTGCCTGGCGTCCGGCACGAGCACGCCATTGGCGTCCACGACCCTGGCCACGATGAAGGCGGCATCCGAGCCGTTCGCGGTGATCTGGAAGCGCGTGCCGTCCGGCTTGACGATCGGATCGATCGTGTTCACCACCTCGAGTTCGATGTGGTGGGCCGGACCGGCCGTGGTGAGCGTGTCTTCCACGTCCTTGCCGTTTTCGTCGGTACGCACGTTGCCCAGGTTATCGAGGCACTGCGCCACCGCCTGACCGGACTTCCAGGTCACGTTCCAGTGCACCTGGCCCGGGAGCTGGGTGGTCTTCTGCGCCTTGTCGGCGCCGACGATCTTGCCGGTCAGCTCGTCGGTCGGACCGTTCTCGAGGTTGTACGACGCCTCGTCGATCGTATCCCACGGGTTCGGCACCTGGTCGGTACCCTGCTGCACGCCGTTTACCAGCAGGCGCACCTTCGGGCAGTTGCTGAACGCGTTCACCTGGATGGGATCGGCGCTGCCGTCGCGGTTCCAGGTATGGGCCAGCTTCACCACCGGACGCAGGTCGTATGGCACCCACACCGATTCATAGATGTAGGCCAGCATGCGCGGGAAGCGGTTCGCATCGGTCATCGACGCGTTGTTGCCGCGGGCGTTGTGACGGAAGCCCTTGATCGGCGTGCCGTCCGGGTGCGTCGCGATGCTGCCGTCCTGGTTGCGCTGGTATGTCCAGTGCGTCGAGTCCTCCAGGCCGTCCACCAGTTCGATGGTTTCACCCGGGGTGTCGGCAAAGTACCACTGTGCCATGCCGAAAGTGCCG
>NZ_JBNDHZ010000083.1:0-9773 GCF_056755355.1 Luteibacter sp. HAY1-4A | reverse complement strand
TGCCTACGTATGGCTACGCGCGTAGCTTCAGCGGCGTGTCCGTGGCCAGTTTCCAGAAGCAGGTCACGGTGCAGCAGTTGTCCGCCGAAGGCCTGCGCGGCATCGGTCCGTGCGCCGAAATACTCGCCGAGGCCGAGCAACTGGAGGCGCACCGCCGCGCGGTTTCGTTGCGCCTCGCCGCCATGGATGCCACCGCATGAGCGTGCTCGACCTCGCCCGTCCCGACATTCGCGCCCTGTCGCCGTATTCGAGTGCCCGTATGGAGGCGCAGGGGGGCACCGTGCTCCTCAACGCGAACGAATCCTCGCGCCCACCGAACATCCCCGGTGGCGACGGATTGAATCGCTATCCGGACCCACAACCCCGCGCGCTCGTCGAGACGCTCGCGGAACTGTATGGCTGCGGCAGCGACCGCGTGCTCGTGACGCGCGGCAGCGACGAAGCCATCGACCTCCTGGTCAGGGCGTTCTGTCGCGCCGGACAGGACGCCGTGGTGGTCTCGCCACCGACCTTCGGCATGTACGCCGTATGCGCCAGGATCCAGGACGCCGCGGTCATCGAATCGCCGCTCGGCACATCGGGGGAACTCGACGCGGAGGCACTACTCGCCGCCGTCACGCCGGCGGTGAAGCTGGTCTTCGTCTGCACGCCGAACAATCCCACGGGCAACCTCGTGCCGCCGGACGTGCTGGAGCGGCTTGTCCGGGAACTGGCCGGTCGTGCCGTGCTGGTCGTGGACGAGGCATATGCCGAATTCAGCGGCATGCCCAGCGCCGCGCGGTTGATCGATACCTACGACAATGTGGCGGTATTGCGCACGTTGTCGAAAGCCTGGTCGCTGGCCGGCGCCCGCGTCGGCGCGCTGCTCGCACATCCCGACGTTGTCGGTCTCCTGCGCCGGATCATTCCGCCATACCCGCTACCGTCTCCCTGCGTCGACGCTGCGCTGGGCGCGCTCTCGTACGAGGGCCGCCGTGTACAGAGACACCACCTGAACGAGATCCTGACCGAGCGCGCGCGGATGTTCGCGGAGCTGCCGGGTGTCCCCGGCGTGCGCGAGGTGTTGCCTTCGCACGCGAACTTCCTCGCGGTGCGCTTCGACGATGCGGCTGGCACCTACCGTCGCCTGTTGGCCGCGGGCGTGGTGGTGCGCGATATCACGAAATACCCCGGTCTGGGCGATGCGTTGCGCATCACCATCGGTACCGGTAACGAGAACGACCGCGTGCTCGCGGTGCTTCGCGCGGGTGAGGGCGCATGAACCGGAAGATCCTCTTCGTCGATCGCGACGGCTGCCTCATCGAGGAGCCGGCGGACGAGCAGATCGACAGCTATGAGAAGCTGGCGTTGATGCCCGGTGTCATTGCCGCCCTGCAGCGCTGCATCGGCGCGGGTTACGAGCTGGTGATGGTCACGAACCAGGACGGCCTGGGCACGCCGTCGTTCCCGCAGGAGACTTTCGACGGCCCGCACGGGTTGCTACTGCGCATCTTCTCGTCCCAGGGAATCGTCTTCCGCGAACAGCTCATCGATCGCAGTTTTCCGCACGAGAACCGGGACACGAGGAAGCCCGGCACCGGTCTTGCCCGCCACTGGCTTGCCGACGACAGTTGGAGCCGCATGCACTCGGCCATGGCGGGCGATCGCGATACCGATCTCGCTTTCGCGGCCAACATGGGCGTGCGCGGATTCCGTGTGGGCCAGGGCGGTATGGCGTGGAACGACTTCGCGCATGTGTTGCTCGATGCGCCGCGCACGGCGGAGGTCCGCCGTGGTACGCGGGAAACGTCCATCCATGTATCGGTGGATCTCGACCGCGTGGCCGACCCGGTCGCGCACACGGGCCTGGGCTTCTTCGACCACATGCTCGAACAGATCGGCAAGCACGGCGGATTCGCCTTGAATCTTCGCTGTGACGGCGACACCCACGTCGACGAGCACCACACCATCGAGGATGCCGCGCTCGCGCTGGGACAGGCGTTGCGTCAGGCGCTGGGAGACAAGCGCGGCATCGCCCGTTACGGGTTCGCGCTGCCCATGGACGAAAGCGCCGCGCGGGCGGAGCTCGACCTCTCAGGGCGTCCGTACTTCGTCTTCGAGGGTTCGTTCCCGCGCGAGCGCGTCGGCGACATGCCGACGGAACTCGTGCCGCACTTTTTCCGTTCCCTGTGCGAGACGCTGGGTGCCAACCTGCACCTGACGGTGCATGGCGACAACGCCCACCACATGGTGGAAGGTTGCTTCAAGGTAGTGGCTCGCACTCTTCGCCAGGCCATGCGGCGGGAAGGCGCCGATCTACCCAGCACGAAGGGCAGCCTGTGACACGCGTGGTCCTCGTCGATGCCGGCGGCACGAACATCGGCTCCGTCCGCTATGCATTGCAGCGGCTTGGCGCCGACGCAGAGTTGACGTCGAATGCGGATCGCATCCGCGGCGCCAGCCACGTCATCCTTCCTGGCGTGGGCGCGGCCGGCCCCGGCATGCGGATGTTGCGCGAGGCGGGCCTCATCGATGTCATTCGCAGCCTGCGCCAGCCGGTGCTTGGCGTGTGCCTCGGCATGCAGCTCTTGTGCGAGCGGTCGGAGGAGGGCGACACCGAATGCCTGGGTGTCGTTCCCGCGACGGTGCGGCGTTTTGCAGAGAGCCCGGGACTGCGCGTGCCGCACATGGGGTGGAACGGCTTGCACGTCGCACGTAGCCACCCGCTCGTCGCCGGCTTGCGTGAGGGCGACGCGGCCTATTTCGTCCATAGCTATGCCGTTCCCGACGGCGACTACGCGCTCGCCACGAGCGAGCACGGCACGCCTTTCGCCGCCGTCGTCGGCGCCGGCAATTTCATGGGCATGCAATTCCACCCCGAGCGTTCGGGCGCACTGGGTGCCCAGCTCCTGCGGAATTTCCTTTCCTTATGACGCTTCCCATTCCAGCGATCGATCTGCGCGACGGCAAGGTCGTGCGCCTCTACAAGGGCGACTATGCCCAGCAGACCACCTTCGCTTTCGAACCGGAGGCACTGGCGGCCCGCTATGCGGACGAGGGCGCCGAATGGCTGCACGTCGTCGACCTCGACGGCGCGCGCACCGGGCGCTTCGAAAACCTCGCCACCGTGGCCGGCATCGCTTCCAGTGGACGGCTTCGCGTGCAGGCGGGCGGTGGCGTTCGCGACGAGGAGGGCGTGCTCCGGCTGCTTGAGGCGGGCGTCCATCGCGTGGTGGTAGGCAGCGTGGCCATGCGCTCGCCGGACACCGTGGCCTCGTGGATCGCCCGGTACGGTGCCGAGCGGATCGTGCTCGCCCTGGACACGCGCTTCCTCGACGGCGAGTGGCGCCTTCCCAGCGCGGGCTGGACGGCGTACGAGGTACGCACGCTCGACGATCTGCTGCCTTGGTACGAAGCGGCAGGGGCGCGGCACGTGCTGTGCACCGACATCGATCGCGACGGCACCATGAGCGGCCCCAACGTGGCGCTCTACCGGCACCTCGGAGCCCTGGCACCGTCGCTGGCGGTGCAGGCCTCCGGCGGCGTGCGTTCGCTCGACGACATCGCCGCGCTCGTCTTGCAGGGAACGGCAGGCGTGATCCTCGGACGCGCACTGCTGGAGGGCGCCTTCGCGCTGGCCGATGCCTTCACCGTGGCCGAAAGGGCGAACGCGTCATGTTGAGCCGCCGCATCGTGCCGTGCCTGGACGTGCGGGACGGACAAGTCGTGAAGGGCGTTCGCTTTCGCGACCACGTGGTCGTGGGCGAGATCGTGGAGCTTGCGCTTCGTTACCGCGACGAAGGCGCCGACGAACTGGTGTTCTACGACATCACGGCGAGTCCCGAAGGCCGCCGCGTCGACCGCGACTGGGTGGAACGCGTAGCGCGCGAGATCGACATTCCTTTCTGCGTGGCGGGCGGCATTCGCAGTGTCGAAGACGCGCGCGAGGTGCTGCACGCCGGCGCCGACAAGATCTCGATCAACTCGCCCGCGCTGGAACGTCCGGCGCTCGTCGGCGAACTGGCCGATGCCTTCGGTGTGCAGTGCGTGGTCGTGGGCGTCGACAGCTTGCGCGACGAGGACGGCGAGTGGCGCGTGCGCCAGTACACGGGCGATCCGTCGCGCACGCGCGCGTTGCGCAAACCCACGCTCGAATGGATCGACGAGGTACAGCGACTCGGGGCAGGCGAGATCGTGCTCAACTGCATGGGCACGGACGGTGTCCGCCGCGGTTACGACATCGAACAGCTGAAGGCCGCCCGGGCGGTCAGCCGCGTGCCGCTGGTGGCTTCGGGAGGCGCGGGCGTGCCGGCGCACTTCACCGATGTGTTTCGCGACGCGGACGTCGATGCGGCACTGGCGGCAAGCGTGTTTCACTCCGGCGACATTGGCATTCCCGCACTGAAGAAAGAGCTGCGGGCGCAAGGCATCGAGGTGAGGTTATGAGCGGCACGAATGCGGATTTCGCCAAAGGCGACGGCCTGCTGCCGGCGATCGTGCAGCATGCGCGAACGGGCGAAGTGTTGATGCTCGGATACATGGACGAGGCGGCCCTGGGGGCTACACGCGAGCAGCGGCTGGTCACGTTCTTCAGCCGCAGCAAGCAGCGCCTGTGGACGAAGGGCGAGACGTCCGGCCATACCCTGGCGGTCGTCGATGTGAAGCTTGACTGCGACGCGGATACGATCCTCGTGCGCGCACTCCCCGCGGGCCCCACTTGCCACACCGGTACGTCGAGTTGCTTCGGCGACGACGTGGCGCCTGCATTGGGATTCCTCGCCGAGCTGGATGCGCTGGTGGCGTCGAGGCATGCCGAACGTCCCGCCGGGAGCTATACGACGACATTGTTCGACGAGGGCATCCGTCGTATCGCGCAGAAGGTGGGCGAAGAAGGCGTGGAGGCCGCGCTGGCCGCGGTGGCGCAGGACGACGATGCGTTGATCGGCGAAGCCGCCGACCTCGTGTTCCACCTCATGGTGGCGCTACGCGCGCGCGGTATCGGCTTCGACGCCGTCGCCGCGAAGCTGGCATCGCGGCACCGGGGTTAGGAGCGCGCTGGGCGCGACCCTACAGGATGTGCAGGACGTTTTCGGGCGGGCGGCCGATGGCCGCCTTGTTCCCGTTGATCACGACGGGCCGCTCGATCAGCTTCGGTGTGTCCACCATCGCCTGGATCAGCTGTGCCCGCGTGAGATCGTCCGGCAGGGCAGCGTATGCATCTTCGCCCTTGCGCATCAGGCCGCGCGGCTCGAGGCCGAGCAGGCCAAGCACGCGCTCGATGTCCGCGGCCGAGGGCGGCGTGGCCTGGTAGTCGACCACGGCCGGGGAAAAACCCTTCGCCTGTAGCAGGGCCAGGGTTTCCCTCGATTTCGAGCAGCGGGGGTTATGCCAGATCGTGAGCATCGGGCTCAGCGATTGCCGCCGCGGTTGCCACCGCCACCGCCACCGCCACCACCGCGGTTACCGCCACCCGGGCGTCCGCCACGATTGCCACCGGGACGCGGGCCGCCCGCGCGGTTGCCGCCGCCGCCCGGACCACCGGCACGGTTGCCGCCACCGCCGCCCGGACGGCCGCCGCGATTGCCGCCGCCTTCGAAACGGGCGCCGGGGGCGCGATTGCCTTCGCTGCGCGCCGGGCCCTGGCCCGCCGCGCGATTGCCGCCCGCGTTGCCGGGACGACCGCCGGGACGAGGTCCGCGGTTGCCGGCGGTATTGCCGGCCGCGCCACCGCCACCCGTGCGGGTGTCGCCGGCGAACCAGGTGCGAATGGACGGCAGTTCCTGGCCGGGGGCGACGCGGCGCGACTTGCGCTGCGCACCGCCGCCGGCACGTTCCGGACGGGCGACGTTACCGTTGACCTCACGTCGCTGACCGCCGCCGGCGGCCGGCACGCGGCCGCCGCGGCCACCGCGGCCGCCTCGCGGGTTGTCGTCGCGGATGCGATCGAAGGCGGTGAGTTCGCGTGCCTCATCGTGACGCGCCGAACTCCATGCACCGGTGGTGCGGGTGTCGGGACGGTACTCGGTGACATGGCGCGGGGCGCGGCGCTGGTGCACCACGGCGCTCAGGGTCAGCACCGGAGCGGGTGCGCCCAGGCCGGCGCGCTCGCGCAGTTCCTTGATGGCGGTTTCGTCGAGCGATTCGCAATCGCCGCGGCGCAGTGCGCGCGGCAGCTCGACCGAGCCGTAGCGGATGCGCTTCAGGCGGCTCACGAGGAAACCCTGCGAATCCCACAAGCGGCGGACTTCGCGGTTGCGGCCCTCACGGATGGTGACGCGGAACCAGCTATGGCTGCCGCCACGGCTGATCACGCCGATCTCGTCGAAACGCGCGGGACCGTCTTCCAGTTCCACGCCGGCCTTGAGGCGTTCGATCACTTCGTCGGGCACTTCGCCGTGCACGCGGCAGAGGTATTCGCGCTCCAGGCCGCTCTTCGGATGCATCAGCGCGTTGGCGAGTTCGCCGTCGGTCGTCAGCAGGAGCAGGCCGGTGGTATTGATGTCGAGGCGGCCCACGGCGACCCAGCGCGCGCCACGCAGGCGCGGCAGCTGTTCGAACACGGTGGGACGGCCTTCGGTGTCCTCACGGGTGGTCACCACGCCTTCCGGCTTGTGGTAGACCAGCACTTCCGCGTCGGTACGGTTATCCGTGGCGACGACGAACTGCTTGCCGTCGAGGACGACGCGGTCGCCGGCATGCACGCTGGCGCCGATGGTGGCGACGGTGCCGTTAACCTCGACCTCGCCGGCCTGGATGCGCTGTTCGAGCATCCGGCGCGAGCCGAGTCCGGCGTTGGCGAGCACCTTGTGCAGGCGCTCTTCGAGTTGTTGTGTGGTATCGGCGGCGTCATTGCCGCCGCGCTTCAAGGTGAGCAGGGAACGCTGTGGCGCATTCATGCGCGTGACTCCTCGGTGTCTTTCTCGGCGTCGCCGTCGTCGGCGTCGCTTAAGGGATTCTCTGCCTCTTCGGCAGTGGGGGAAGCCGCGGCGAGGTCGTCGCCGTCAGGCTGCGTGTCAGGGGGTGTGGTTTGGTCTGCGGTCGCTTCGAGGGTTTCCGCCTCGGGCGCCGTGTCGTCTTGGGTGGTATCGGTAGCCAGGCCTTCGCCTTCGGCGTCGTCCGGCATCGCGGCGCGGGCCGCCGCGGGTTCCGCATCGCCGTCGAACCGCATCTGCGGGTTGAGTTCCTCGAGGTCGCGTATTTCCGACAGCGGGGGCAGGGCGTCCAGCGACTTCAGGTTGAAGTAGTCGAGGAAGGCGCGGGTGGTGCCGAACAGCGCCGGCTTGCCCGGTACGTCGCGATGGCCCACCACGCGGATCCATTCGCGTTCTTCAAGCGTCTTGATGATGTTGGACGACACCACCACGCCGCGAATCTGTTCGATTTCCGGCCGCGTGATCGGCTGGCGGTAGGCGATCAGGGCCAGGGTTTCCAGCAGGGCACGCGAGTAGCGGCTCGGTTTTTCCGCCCACATGCGCGACACCCATCCATGCACCTCGCGCCGTACCTGGTAGCGCCATCCGGAGGCGACTTCCACCAGTTCCACGCCACGGCCTTCGCAATCGGCGCCGAGCGCCGCCAGGACCTGCGTGAGTTCCTCGGTGGCGATGTCCTCGTCCTCGCCGAAGATCGCCTTCAACTGCGCGATGGTCATCGGCTGGGTCGACGCCAGCAACGCCGCTTCCACGATGGGTTTGAGCTGTTCGGGATGCATAGGCCCTTGGGTAATGGTTGACGTGGCCCCGGGTGGGAGCCGTCAGGCGAGCGCTTCTTCCGGCTCGGCCTCGGTCTGTACCTTCGTCTTCAGGTAGATCGGCCCGAGGGCCTCTTCCTGAACGATTTCGATGAGCATTTCCTTAGCCAGTTCGAGCATGGCCAGGAAGGTGACCACTACGCCGAGACGGCCTTCGCTCACGTCGAACAATGTTTCGAAGCGGTGGAACCCGCCGCCTTCGCTGAGCGTGCCGAGCAGGTCGCCCATACGCTGGCGCACGCTGAGCGGCTCGCGCTGGATCGCATGGTGCGTGAACAGGTCGGCGCGGTTGAGCACGTCCTTGAGCGCGAGCAGGAGCTCCTTGAGGTCGAGCGGAGGCGGCACGCGCACCACGTTGTGCTCGCCCACGAACGCGTGGACCACCGTAGTGTCGCGTTCCAGGCGCGGCAGTTCGTCGATATCCGCCGCGGCCTTCTTGAAGCGTTCGTACTCCTGGAGTCGCCGCACCAGCTCGGCGCGGGGATCGTCCTCCAGGCCTTCCTCGGCCGGCGGCCGGGGAAGCAGCAACCTGGACTTGATCTCCGCCAGGATGGCGGCCATCAGCAGGTATTCCGCCGCCAGTTCCAGGCGCATAACCTCGCGCATCATCTCGATGTAGTCCATGTACTGCCGGGTGATTTCGGCGACGGGGATATCGAGGATGTCGAGGTTCTGCCGGCGGATCAGGTAAAGCAACAGGTCCAACGGACCTTCGAACGATTCGAGGATGACTTCGAGCGCGTCCGGTGGGATGTACAGATCCTGCGGCATCTGCAGCACCGGCTGCCCGCGCACCAGCGCGAGGGGCATTTCCTGCTGCTGCGGGATGCCCGCGAAGGCATCCTGGGCTTTTTCGACCACCTGGACTTCGGTTGTCTCGTTAGTCATCGGCACACGTCAGAAGGGTCGCTTGGGCGACCGGTAGCGCAACAATCGATGCCGTCCGGCGGCCGTACCGCCACCTCGCCCGGCATGCCACGCATCGTCGCCGACGAGCGATAGGCATGGCCGCTGGACACCCCAGGAGGGTCACCGTCTGTGAAGGAACGTCGGGAGCAGAGCGCGGCCGGCCCCAGCAACGGACCGGTGAAGGCGCGACGCCCGAATAAGTTCACCCGATTGCCGTACAGGGTATAGCCTGCGCCGATGCAAGTCCAGCGGCGGGCCGCCAGCCCGCCCGGGGCTTGCGGCACAATAGTCCCATGCAGCCTGCCCAGCGCGCCATCATCCATGTCGACATGGACGCTTTCTACGCGTCCGTGGAGGAACTGGACGACCCCTCGCTGGTGGGAAAACCCGTCATCGTGGCCGGCCTGGGGCGCCGCGGCGTGGTTTCCACGGCGAATTACGAGGCACGCAAGTACGGGGTGCGCTCCGCCATGGCCACCTCGGAAGCCCGCCGGCGCTGCCCTGACGGTGTCTACATCGTCCCGCGCCATGCTCGCTACCAGGAGATCTCGAACGTGGTGTTCGGCGTCTTCGCCGAGGTCACGCCGATGATCGAAGGCCTGTCGTTGGACGAGGCTTTCCTGGACGTCACCGCCAGTTTGAGACTGTTCTCATCCGTTGAAGCGATCGGGCGTCGCGTAAAGGAAGAGATCCGCGCACGGACCGGCCTCAACGCGTCGGTGGGCATGGCCCACAACAAGCTCCTCGCCAAGCTGGCCAGCGAGCTTTCGAAACCGAATGGATTCCTCCGCATCGCGCCGGAAGAGATCAGGGGTTACCTCGATCCGCTGCCCGTGGGGCGCATGTGGACGGTGGGCAAGGTGGCCGAGGAGGCGCTGCATCGGGTGGGCATCCGCACCATCGGCGACATCGTCCGGGCGGACGCCTGGCGCTTGAACAAGGCCGTGGGAGAGCGCCACGCCGCCCAGTTGCGCGAACTCTGCCGTGGCGAAGACCGGCGGCCGGTGGTCACCGACGCGCCCGAGGTGTCCATCGGCGCCGAATGGACGTTCGAGTACGACCTGGAGGAACTGCCCATTGCCGAAGCCTGGCTGCTGCGGCAGTGCGAAAAAGTGGGGGCCCGGGCCCGGTCCCG
>NZ_JBNDHZ010000082.1:0-10418 GCF_056755355.1 Luteibacter sp. HAY1-4A | reverse complement strand
GGCCATGCGCCGCGTGTTCACGAACACCAGCGTGGTGCGATGTTGCTCCACGAGGTTGCCGAGCCGGTTGTACACCAGCTCCCACATGTCGTTCGACATCACCGGCTCGAGCGGCACCGGCGGCACCTCGAGGGCGAGGTCGCGGCGGCGCGTGTGGCCGATGTCCACGATGGCGCAATCCTCACGTTCGTTGCCGGTGAGGAACGCGGCCACCGTTTCGATGGGTTTCTGCGTGGCGGAAAGGCCGATGCGGGTGATGCGCCGCTGCGCGATCGATTCCAGGCGCTCCAGCGACACCGCGAGGTGGCTGCCGCGCTTGCTTGCCGCGACGGCGTGGATCTCGTCGACGATCACTTCGCGGATGTCGCGCAGGATCGCGCGGCCCGAGTCGGAACCCAGCAGGACGTAGAGCGATTCCGGCGTGGTGACCAGGATATGCGGCGGCCGGCGCTTCATGCGTTCGCGATCGGCCGATGGCGTATCGCCCGTGCGCACCGCGGTGCGGATCTCCAGGTCGGGCAGGCCCTGCTTGCGCAGTTCCTCGCGAATGCCCGCCAGGGGCGCCTCGAGGTTGATGCGGATGTCGTTCGACAGGGCCTTCAGCGGCGAAACGTAGAGGATGGTGGTGCGATCACGCAGGCCGCCCTGCGCCACGCCCTCGCGCACGAGCACGTCGATCGCGGACAGGAACGCCGTCAGGGTCTTGCCCGAACCGGTCGGCGCGGCCACGAGCGTGTGCCGTCCGGAACGAATGGCCGGCCACGCCGCCACCTGCGCCTCGGTGGGCGCGGGAAACGCGGCCGCGAACCAGGCGGCGACGGCGGGATGGAAGGCGGCGAGCGGCATCGACTTTTGTGAATTCATTGAACCACTTAAGTGGGGGCTGACGGTGTTGGGCGCAAGCCGGGAGGTTACTCCCTCGCCGTCTCGCGGGTTGCGATAAACGCATTACTTGGCGATGGTGGGCACCTCTTTCCGTACCGAGCAGTGACCATGCCCGACATCGCCCGTCGCAGCGCCCTCGCCCTTGCCCTTGCCGCCGGACTTGCCGGCTCCGCCCATGCCGCGGCGCCCGCGGACCATCCCTGGATGGACCGCTCGCTGTCGCCCGACCGCCGGGCGGACCTGATCGTCGCCGCCATGACCGACGACGAGAAGTTCCGCATGATCCGCGCCGACTTCGGGCAGGTGAAGGAAAAGGGTCCGAATCCGCCTGGCGCGCTAAACGGCGCCGGCTACGTTCCCGCGATGCCGCGCCTGGGCCTGCCCTTCCTCAACGAAACCGACGCCGGCCTCGGCGTGACGCGCGACGGCAACGATCACAAGGGCGCCATCTCGCTGCCCGCGGGCCTCGCCACCGCGGCCAGCTTCGATCCCGCCGTGGCGCACGCGGGCGGCCGCATGATCGGCGGCGAGGCACGGGGCAAGGGTTACGACATCCTGCTCTCAGGCGGCGTCAACCTCACGCGCGATCCGCGGAACGGGCGCAACTTCGAATACGCCGGCGAAGACCCGGTGCTGGCCGGCACGATCGTCGGCGCGGCCGTGAAGGGTATCCAGGAACGCAAGGTGGTCGCGACGGTGAAGCACTTCGCTATCAACGACCTGGAGTCGGGCCGCAATACGCTGAGCTCGGACATCGATCCCGTCGCCCTTCGCGAATCCGACCTTCTGGCTTTCCAGCTCGCCATCGCCAGGGGCGATCCGGGCTCCGTCATGTCGTCGTACAACCGCGTCAACGGCACCTATGCGGGCGAGCACGACTGGCTGCTCAACAAGGTGCTGAAGCAGGAGTGGGGCTTCAAGGGCTACGTGATGTCGGACTGGGGCGGCGTGCACAGCGGCGCGAAGGCCGCCCTTGCCGGGCTGGACCAGGAATCGGCCGGCGAGACCTTCGACAAGGAGGTGTATTTCGACAAGCCACTGCGCGCGGCCCTCGCTTCCGGCGAATTCCCGAAAGCCAGGCTGGACGACATGGTGAAGCGCATCATGCGCACCCTGTTCGCCCACGGCGTGCTGGACGGACCGAAGAAACCGGGTGCCGTCCCCTACGAGGCGGACCGGATCGTGGCACGCGACGCGCTCGAGGCGGGCGCCGTGCTCCTGCGCAATGAGGGCGGCCTGCTGCCGCTGGCGCGCAAGGGTCAGTCGGTGGCGATCATCGGCGGCCACGCGGACAAGGGCGTGCTCGCTGGGGGCGGCTCGTCGGCCGTCGCGGATGTCGCCGGCGATCCGGTGCCGGGGCTGGAACCGACCGGCTGGCCGGGCCCGGTGCGATACCACGCGTCCGCGCCGCTGGAATTCATGCGCAAGCTCGGCGGCAAGGTGAGCTTCGACCCGGGCACCGACCCGGCCGCCGCCGCGAAGGCGGCCGCGGGTGCCGACGTGGCCGTGGTGTTCGTCACCAAGTGGGCCGCCGAGTCGTTCGATACGCCCGATCTCGCGCTGCCCGACAACCAGGACGCGCTCGTCGAAGCCGTGGCGAAGGCCAATCCCAGGACGGTGGTGGTGCTGGAAACCAACGGTCCGGTGAAGATGCCCTGGCTGGACCGGGTGGGCGCGGTCATGGAGGCCTGGTACCCGGGTTCGGGAGGCGGCGAGGCCATCGCACGCCTGCTGTACGGCGTTATGGCACCGTCGGGTCGCCTGCCGTTGACCTGGCCTAAGGACGAGGCACAGCTGCCGCGCCCGACCATCGTAGGCGCGGGCCTGAACACGAAGGCCAAGCCCGCCGACAACGTCGACTACAACATCGAAGGTGCCGACGTCGGCTATCGCTGGTTCGAGAAGACGAAGCGCGAGCCGCTGTTCGCATTCGGCTACGGGCTCGGCTATACGAGCTTCGCGTACAGCGACTTCGCGGTGGACAAGGATGCGACGGGAAATCCGGTCGCCCACGTCACCGTGAAGAACACGGGCAAGGTGGCCAGTGCCGACGTACCGCAGATCTATGTCGTTGCGCCCGGCGCGGCGACACGACGTCTCGCGGGCTGGACGAAGGTTGCGCTGAAGCCGGGCGACAGCCGCCGCGTCGACATCCCGCTCGAAGCGCTGGCCCTCGCACGCTATGACGACAAGGCCGGCCGCTGGCACGTCGCGGCGGGAAGCTACTCGGTGAAGCTGGCGCGCTCGGCATCCGACGTCGCCGACGAGAAGAACGTGACGCTAGGCGAAAGCTTCCCTGTCGTGAAAGCCCCCTGACACGATAGGACCTTGGCCCATATGGGTCGGCCTACATGGGGTGGCCTATGGCTGTCCTATGTGGCTGCCCTATGTGGGAGCCCTATGTGGGAGCCCTATGTGGGAGCCGGCTACGCCGGCGATCCCGCGGCAGCGGGCACGCGTGCCGCGGGCACCATCGCCGCAGAAGCGGCTCCCACACAGGCCGTGCACGATATCGCGACGCGACGCGCGCACAATGCGCGCATGATCATCCGACTACTCCTTGCCGCTTCGGCAACGCTGCTCGTCGCCTTACCTGCATTCGCGGATCCTCCGGACTTCGACCGCCCGGGCGCCGGCTTCGCCACCACCGTGCTTCCGGCCGGAACGCTCGCGCTGGAACAAGGCTTGCCCACCTACGAGCGGCAACGTGAGGAAGGCTACCTCGATCGCACCTATACCGCCGACAGCCTGGTCCGCATCGGCACCGGTGGACCGTTGGAACTGCAGCTCGCGGGTTCGGCATGGAACCGCCTGGAAGAACGCGGCATGGGATCCCGGCGCCATGCCACCGGTCACGGCGACACGAGTCTCGGCATGAAGTGGTCCTCAGTCGGACCGGGCGATACCGGCGACTTCAGCTGGGCCGCTCTGGGCAAAGTCACGTTCGCCAACGGCGACGACGATTTCGGTAACGGCGCGCGCGAAGTAAGCCTCGGCAGCACGATGCAATGGAAGCCCGACGAGGTCCACCAGAACACGCTCTACGCGAACCTGGACCGCCTGAAGGGTCGCAATACCTGGACCCTGGCACCCACCTTCGGTCGAAAGTTCGGCGCGAACCTGCTGGCCTACGTCGAAACCGATGCGATCCACGATGCGCAGGACGGCAACGAACTCCAGGCTGGCGGCGGCGTTGCATACGACATCGGCGACCACGTACAGCTGGATGCCTACGCGCTCCACCGCATCGGTCGGCACGGGCCGTCGATGCTCGCGGGCCTCGGCATTTCGATGTTCTTCGGAAGCAAGGGCTAGGGTCCGCCTTCGGACGTCCAAAAAAACATGGCCCTCACGCTCACGCGGAGGGCCATGGCGACCGTCCCTGGGTCCAGTGGCCTGGGCCACCAAACGCGGCCCGGCAAAGCCGGCGCGGCGCCACCGCCGATGAAGGGGGGATCGATCCTGTAACTAGGGACGGACGGCTTCCTGCCGTCGGATCGGTCATCGGCGATTTTTAGCCACGCCCAGGTGACCGGGCGGGGCATGGACCT
The DNA here is from genome assembly GCF_056755355.1 of Luteibacter sp. HAY1-4A. Classification (NCBI taxonomy): domain Bacteria; kingdom Pseudomonadati; phylum Pseudomonadota; class Gammaproteobacteria; order Lysobacterales; family Rhodanobacteraceae; genus Luteibacter; species Luteibacter sp. HAY1-4A. The sequence goes on along the minus strand of NZ_JBNDHZ010000082.1, from coordinate 5,982 downwards.
CATCTTGCGTAGGTCTGCCGCTGACGGATATAGGAGGAATCTTAAATTTAGTGCGAATTTGCCTTCATCGACGATGAAGGCGCCGAATCAGGCGGGGACGCGCGTCGAGCGCTGCTCGCGCCGGCGGTCCGGGCGGGAATGGTCCGGGTGTTCCTGGCGCGGTGGCTTGGTCGGCTGGGGAACGAAAATTCCCCTGCTTGCGAGGCTGCGCAACTGGGCACAGTCGGAAGAGCCGTAATCGCGCTTGCCTGGTTCTCGTTGCATCGTCGTTCTCCTGCCGTCCTCATCCCTCCGCGAACCCACAGATTGGGCGCCGGAAGGGAAATTTTCGGTGGCACGGGGGTGAACGTTCCGTGACAGTCCTTCACATACGTCGTCGCGGAAAAAAGGTTAAGGCGACGTCGAGGGTCGGCCGGCGTTTCCAGGCATGCGTTGGATCAGCTCCGTTGCGAGTCGTTCGTAATTCTCATCGAAGTGATGAGAACCCGGTTTGCGGAAAACCTCAACGAAGGCGGGGAGCTTGGGGTCGGTGCAGCCGCTGTCATCCGCATCCTCGGCCCCGTAATAGCAAGCCATGGGCGGCTTTCCTCCCAGCGCGGCGATCGGCGGCATGGCATCGACGTGCACGACGGGGTTCAGCCATTGCAGGAAATTGTGCGTGTGGGTGGTCCACCATCCCTGCTGCATGTAACCCTCGAGTTCGATCTCGAAGTTCACGTCGCGGCTGGCAGACAGCAGCACGAGCTGGCTAAGCCGCGCCCGGTTGTCCGGCCGCAGCTTTCCGACGATGGTGGGCAGGACGTCGGCCCCGAACGAATAGCCGATCAGCAGCACGCGCGACTTGTTCCACTGGCGCGTATAGCGGTCGAGAAGGCCGTCGAGATCGTGCGCGGATTCGTCCGGCGAGCGATACCGCCAGAAATACTTGAACGTGCTGACGCCGGCGACCGGAATACCGCGCTGGGTGAACACCGCCCCGAGGCGCTGGTCGAGGTCCCACCACCCGCCGTCGCCGGAATAGATGACGACCAGGAGGTCTTCCTCGCCGGCGGGTGCCGCCGTGAGCGCCGGCAGTTCGACCGTGGATTTTTCCATCGACGCGCGCGTCCACGGATGCCACGCGAGCAGTCCCAGCACGAGCAGTACCAGGACGGACAACAGTAAATAGCGGACGATCCTTCCCACGCGCGGCTTCATCGGCGTACCACACCGCCGATGCCGCCGGAGATCAGGCTGGCGACATTGGCCAGCGCCAGCGGCAAGGCAATGCCACCGGGCACCGCGATGTAACGCGGCTCCCATTCCGGATCGAACTTGTCCTTGTACCGATGCAGCCCGCGGAAGTTGTAGAAGCGCTCGCCACGGCCGAACACGATGGCGCCGAAGCGGCTCCACAGCGGTGCGGTGCGCCGGTTCTGCAGGCCCGACAGCGGGGCCATGCCGAGGTTGAACCAGCGATAGCCCTCGGCTTTCGCCCAGACCATCAGTTCGATGAAAAGGAAATCCATGATGCCGGACGGGCCTTCGGGGAGGTGGCGCATGAGGTCGACGGAGGCTTCTTCCTTCGTCGCCGTGACAAAAACATTCGCGAAGGCTACCGGCTCGTCACCCTGCCACACCACCGCCATGGGCGTGCGGGCCAGGTAGCGCTCGTCGAAGAGGCCCAGCGAGAAGCGCTTTTCGCGCACCTTCTTGTCGCGCATCCAGGCGTCGGAGATCGTCTTCAGCTTCGGAAGAAGGGCGGGCACGCCTTCGACAGGAACGATCTCCATGCGCAGACCCTCGCGGGAAAGCTTGTTGACCGTGCCGCGCAACGTTTTCTTCGACTTGCCGTCGAGGTTGAAGTCGGCGAGGCGCACGCGGGCTTCCTCGCCGATCTTGAGCAGGTTCATGCCCACTTCCAGGTAGAGGTCGAGGTCGCGTGGACGTACCTGGTAGAACAGCGGCCAGCCACCGGCGCGTTCACAACTCTCCCGGAAGGCCCATACCAGTTCGCGGCGCGCGTCTTCGTCGGTGCCCACGGGGTCGCCCATGGCTACCCAGCTGCGTCCTTCCACGTCGTACATGATGAAGGCCCGGTCGTCCGGCGCGAACATCAGCATCTTGTCGCCGACGAGGGCGAGATGCGCCTGGGCGGAATCGAAGCCTTTCACCAGCGGCATGGCGCGTGCCAGTTCCGCCTCGCCGGGCAGGGTGCGCCGAGGCCGCGCCGGCCGGATGAGGTTGGCCAGCGCGAACAGCATCACTACCGCGGTGGCACCGACCAGCGCGCGCAGGGCGCGCGGCGCGCCACCATGGTGGAAGCTGAACTCCCACCAGAGGTTATTGCTGTATTCGACGTGCTTGAAGCTGAAGAACACCAGCCAGGTGGCGCACGCCAGTACGGCGGCGATGGCCAGCACCCAGCCGGGCGAGAACGTGGCGCGGAACAGCGACGCGCGGCGGTAGAAATGCCGGTGGGCGGGTGCCAGCGCCAGGGCCAGCAGGGACAGCAGGATCGCTTCCTCGAAGTCGATGCCTTTGAGGAGCGAGAAGATCGCACCGAGGATCAGCAGCACGAGGGTGAGCACGTACGCCGCATCGAGCCGGCGCTGCAATCCGCGGGCGAGGATCAGCAGCAGCATGCCCACCACGCTGGAGAGGAAATGCGACACCTCCACCAGCGGCAGCGGCACGAATCCGCGCAGGATCTCCATGCGCCCGGGAATCGCCAGGGTGGCGCCGGAGAACAGCAACACGGCGCCGCTTACCAGCGTCAGGCCGGCGAAGAACGGCGGCAGCAGGCTGCTGAACCATGGGGTGATGAGCGCGGCGTGGCGCAAGGCCCGCAGCTCCCGCCAGATCACCAGCAGCGTGGCCACGCCGAGGGGCAGCAGGTAATAGACGAGGCGGAAGGCGGCCAGCGAGCCGAGGATCGGTGCCTCCAGCCCGTGGTTGCCGGTGGCCCCGAAGCCCGCGAGCATCACCGCCTCGAAGACGCCCACGCCACCCGGCACGTGGCTGATCAGGCCCGCCATCTGGGCCACGACGAAGATAGCCAGGAAATGCCCGAAGCCACCCGCTATCGCTTCCGGCATCAGCACGTACAGCACGCTCGCCGCCAAGCCCCAGTCGAACGCGCCGATGAGGATCTGCCGTGCCGCCACGGCGGGCGTCGGGGTATTTACGGACCAGCGCCAGAGCCTGATGGGCCGGCGCACCGCCACGGCGACGCCGAACCAGGCCAGGGGAACGAGGAGCAGCACGATAGCCAGGGGAATGCGCAGGCCGGACAAGGGGACGTCCGGCGGGATGGGCACGAGCAGCAGCGTGACCCCGGTCAGGGCGGCCAGCCCGAGCCAGAAGCTCAGGGTGGTGTAGAGCACCACACGTCCCACTTCGCCCGTGGTCAGGCCGGCCTGCACGTAGAACCGGTAGCGGATGGAGCCCGATACGAGCAGCGACATGCCCAGGGCGTTGGAGAAGGCATAACTGATGAAGGAGATAAAGCCGACCCGGGGTGCCGGCAGGCGCTTCCCCACGCTGGCCAGGCCGAACCAGTCGTAGAGCGTCATTACGGCAAAGCCGGCCCCGGTGAGCAGCACGGCCAGGACGATGTCGGCGCGGGACAGCGAGTGTACGTATCCGGCAACTTGCCGATACGTCACCTCGCTCGCCATCGCGTGCAGCGCCCATAGGGCGACCCCGAGCAACAGTACGGACAGCAGCGGCCCGCCGAACCGCCGTAGCAGGGTTGCGTAGAGGGCTCGCCGGGCGTTGGATGGGGCGGTCGACGGGAGCTCCGTCCGGGGTTCGTGCTCCACGTGCGCCGTGGCTCCGATCAATCGTAAGGTCGTGTAGGTTGCCACAGCGCGCGTTCGCGCGGCAGACGGCTCGTTTCCCGCGCCACAGCTTGGCCCGCCGGAGCAAAGCTTGAGCTAAGCCAAGGGAAAGCCGAGTGTAAGCCGTTCTTCATACCCTGCGAACCTGCCGGGCTCCTTTCCGAGCCGGTTTCGCCAGTGAGGTTCCATGTCTTCCGCTCACCCGGCCATGCGCGCCCTCCGGCAGCGCTTCAGGCCCCTGCTCTGGTTCGGCGTCGTATTCGTCGGCATGGCCTTCCTGGTCCGCCTGATCCTCGGGATCAAGACGCGCCACGAAGTGCCTGCCGACATCGGCTCGTGGCTGTACGCGTTCGCGGTCGGCTTTTGCTACGACATCGTCACGTACATCTATTTCGCCTGGCCGCTCGTTCTGGTGTTGTGGCTGCTCCCGCGCCGGGCCTACCTGTCGCGCTGGGGGCATCGGGCCTTCTTCGCCCTGTGCTCGGTGCTGGCGTTCGCCGTGCTCTACCTTGCCGCGGCGGAACTGGTGTTCTGGGGCGAGTTCAGCGCGCGCTTCAATTTCATCGCCGTGGACTACCTCGTCTATACCCATGAGGTGGTGGGAAACATCCGCGAGTCCTATCCGATCGTCACCTGGACGGCGCTGCTGCTCGTAGCGGCCTTCGTGGTGATGGCGCTCAGCCGGCGTGCGCTCGCACCCCGCGACGAAGGGTCGCGTTTCCTGGGGCGCACCGGCGTGGCGGGCGTGTGGCTGGTGCTTACCGTGGCGGTGAGCTTCGCGTTCACGGGCGCGATGAAAGACCGCTCCAGCAACAACTACGTGAACGAGCTGGCCGGCAACGGCATCTACCAGTTCTTCGCGGCGTTCCGCGAGAACGAACTCGATTACGCGAAGTACTACCCCACCCTGCCCGACGACCAGGCCTTCTCGAACCTGCGCGGCCTGCTGAAGACCCCCGACGCCACATTCACCAGCGACGATCCGCAGGACATCACGCGCAACATCGTGGCGGACCGGCCCGAGAAGAAGCTCAACGTAGTGCTGATCAGCGTCGAGAGCCTCTCCGGCGACTACGTGGAAGGGCTCGACGTCAGCAAGCACAAGCACCTGATGCCGAACCTCGACGCGCTCGCGGCGAAGAGCCTCTTCTTCACCCAGCTGTATGCGAACGGCACGCGCACCGTGCGCGGCCTGGAAGCTCTGGCCCTGTCCGTGCCGCCGACGCCGGGCGAATCGATCGTGAAACGCCCGAACGACGAGAACCTCTGGTCGCTCGCCGACGTGTTCAACACGAAGGGCTACGAATCCGAGTTCCTCTATGGCGGCTACGGCTACTTCGACAACATGAACCACTTCTTCGCGAGCAACGGCTATACGGCGGTGGACCGCCATGCCATCGCGGACAAGGACATCCATGCGGAGAACGTATGGGGCGTGGCGGACGAAGACCTCTTCACGCTCGTCATGAAGCGCATGGACGACGCCTATGCGAAGGGCAAGCCGTACTTCGGCCACGTGATGACCACCTCGAACCACCGGCCTTTCACGTTTCCCGAGGGACGCGTGAAACTGCCGCAGGGTTCGCGCCGTGCCGCCGTGCAGTACACCGACTGGGCCATCGCGGACTTCCTGAAGCGCGCGGCCACGAAGCCGTGGTTCGACGACACCATCTTCGTGATCACCGCCGACCACTGCGCGACCAGCGCCGGAAAGACCAGCCTCCCGGTGGACCGCTACCACATTCCGCTGTTCATCTACTCGCCCAAGCACGTGCAGCCGGGGCGGGTAGACCGCCTGATGAGCCAGATCGACATCCCGCCGACGTTGCTGGGCATGCTCGGCTTCAGCTACACCTCGCGCTTCTACGGCTACGACCTGTTCCGCCTGGAGCCGGGCCGTGAGCGCGCGTTCCTCAGCACGTACCAGGAACTGGGTTATCTCCATGGCGACCGCCTCACGTCGCTGGTACCGCGCATGCCGGTGAAGCAGATGCTGCCCGAGCGCAGCACCGGCGACGCCACGCCGGTGGACCATACGGATCCTGTGGATGCGAAGGATGCGATCACCTACTACCAGACGGCCGCATACCTGTTCACGCGCGGCTTGATGAAGCGGAAATCCGTGAAGTAGTGTCTTCTGTGTGGGAGCCGCTTCAGCGGC
>NZ_JBNDHZ010000081.1:0-10641 GCF_056755355.1 Luteibacter sp. HAY1-4A | reverse complement strand
CGACGCAGACCTTCTTGGCCCGCGACCGGCCGATTCCGTAAATGCTCTGCAGACCGACCCAGACATGCTTCTGGACCGGCAAATTGACACCCGCGATGCGCGCCATGATGTACTGTCTCCGATGCGTTTCGTGCGCGGTAAACGCGCAATTCTAACCGTAATTAACCTAAACGGGAAGTCCTGCGGCGCCAGGCACCGCGGCCTCCCCTACTTGGGGTCTCCACCGCGTCTCAGCTGCGGCGGAGATTCGACTTCTTGAGCAGACTCTCGTACTGGTGGCTGACAAGATGGGCCTGGACCTGAGCCGTGAAGTCCATCACCACCACCACCACGATCAGCAGCGAAGTGCCGCCGAAATAGAACGGGACGTGCCAGGCGTTCTGCATGAACGTGGGCACCAGGCAGACCAGGACGATGTAAACCGCGCCAACACCGGTAAGCCGGGTCATGACGCCATCGATGTAGTCCGCCGTGGCACGACCCGGGCGGATACCCGGAATCAACGCGCCCGAACGCTTGAGGTTATCGGCCGTTTCCTGCGAGTTGAACACGATCGCCGTATAGAAGAAGGCGAACCCGATCACCAGCACCGCGAACACGATGTCGTGGACCGGCTCACCCGGGCTCAGCGCCGTGGTCAGCCACTGCAGCCAGCGGGACTGGTGGGCGGAGCCGAACCAGGTCGCCGCGGTTGCGGGGAAGAGCAGCAGACTGGTCGCGAAGATCGGCGGAATGACGCCCGCCATGTTGATCTTCAGCGGCAGGTGCGAGGTCTGGCGCTGGAACTGGCGCTGGCTGCCCTGCTTCGCGTAGTTCACGGTAATGCGCCGCTGGGCGCGTTCCATGAACACCACGAATGCCGTAACCGCCAGGATCACCACCAGAACCATCAGCAGCTTCAGGACCGACAGCTCGCCGTTGTTCGCCATGCTCAGCGTGTGGACGATGGCAGCCGGCAGGCCGGCCACGATGCCCGCGAAGATGAGCATCGAGATACCGTTGCCGATACCCCGCTCGGTGATCTGCTCGCCCAGCCACATCAGGAACATCGTGCCGGCGGTGAGGCCGACGACCGATGCCAGGACGAAGCCGGCACCCGGCATGTAGACCACCGGCGCGCCGCCCGCGGCAACCTGCTTCTGCAGGGCCACGGCGATGCCGAAGGCCTGGAACGCCGCCAGCCCGACCGTACCGAAACGCGTGTACGTGGTCATCTTGCGACGACCCGCCTCGCCTTCCTTGCGCAGAGCCTGGAGCGACGGAATCACCGAGCCCATCATCTGCACCACGATCGACGCCGAAATGTACGGCACCACACCGAGAGCGAACACCGAGAAGCGGGACAGCGAGCCACCCGAGAACATGTTGACCATGTTCAGCAGACCGCCACCGCCCTCGACCAGACTCGTCATCGCCTCGGGGTTCACGCCCGGAACGGGAATGAACGAACCGAGGCGGAAGACGATCAGCGCACCAATAAGGAAAAAGATGCGCTGACGCAGTTCCGTCAGTTTGCCCAGCGAGCCGAGCGTTGTGCCCTGCGCTGCAGCCACCTGATTACTCCACGCTGCCGCCGGCGGCTTCGATAGCCGCCTTGGCGCCGGCCGTCGCAAGCACGCCCTGGAGCTTCACGGCGCGATTGATCTCGCCCTTCAGCACCACCTTGATCTTCTTGGCGCGGCTGGTCACGAGACCGGCGGCGTGCAGAGCGATCGGGTCGATCGTGTCGGCCTGGATCGAAGCCAGCTGATAGAGCATGACCTGCTCCGTGTCGGCCTTCTTCAGCGAGCGGAAGCCCACCTTCGGCAGGCGACGCTGCAGCGGCATCTGGCCGCCTTCGAAACCGACGCGGTGCGTGTTACCGGCACGAGCGTGCTGACCCTTGTGGCCACGGCCGGCGGTCTTGCCGAGGCCGGAGCCGATACCGCGAGCGACGCGGGTACGGGTCTTGCGGGCGCCCTTGCCGGGCTTGATGTCGTTAAGACGCATGATGCTTACTCCTCGACCCGGACCAGGTAGTAGACCGTGTTGATGAGGCCACGGACCTGGGGGCTATCCTTCAGTTCGCGCACATCGTTGAGCTTGTTCAGGCCGAGGGCCTTGACGCTCAGACGATGACGACCCTGTACGCCGCGCAGGCCCTTGACCAGGCGCACGCGCACGGTGCCGGCGGCGGCAGCGGTTTCGTTCTTCTTAGCCATTGCCCAGCACCTCTTCGATCGTCTTGCCACGCTTGGCGGCGATGCGCTTCGGCGAGGCGACGGCCTGCAGACCCTTGATCGTCGCGCGGACGAGGTTGATCGGGTTGCGCGAGCCGACGGCCTTCGCAAGCACGTTCTTCACGCCGACCACTTCGAGCACGGCGCGCATGGCACCGCCGGCGATCACGCCGGTACCCTCGGAAGCGGGCTGCATGAAGACGCGAGCCGCACCGTGGTTGGCCTTGATGGCGTACCACAGCGTGCCGTTGTTCAGTTCGATGCTCACCATGTTGCGACGGGCGCGTTCCATGGCCTTGGAAATGGCGACCGGCACTTCACGGGCCTTGCCATAACCGAAACCGACGCGACCCTCGCCGTCGCCGACCACGGTCAGCGCGGTGAAGCTCATCTGGCGGCCACCCTTGACGGTCTTGGCCACGCGGTTGACGGCGATCAGCTTTTCAAGCATGCCGTCCGAATTTTCGCGATCTGTCGAGGACATCTCTTTTCTCTATCGGCCCGGAAAATCCGGGACTTCTGTTTACGGCTCGGTCGCCGCTTGGAGTTGTAGTTACATCGGGCGGCACCGGCCCCGAGGGGCCGATACCGTGGCCTGACGCCTCTTAGAACTTGAGGCCGGCCTCACGCGCCGCGTCGGCAAGAGCCTTGATGCGACCGTGATAACGGAAACCCGAGCGGTCGAACGCGACGGCCTCGATACCGGCGGCCTTGGCGCGCTCGGCAACGATGCGGCCCACCGTGGTGGCGGCCTCGACGTTCTTCTTGCTCTTGAGGCCTTCGGCTACCGACTTCTGCACGGTCGAGGCGGCTGCCACGACGGTGCCATTCGGCGCGAAGACCTGGGCGTAGATGTGCTGACCGGTGCGGTGCACGCTCAGGCGGGCGACGGCGAGCTCACGGATGTGGGCACGGGTCGACTTGGCGCGGCGCAGGCGGGATTCGTTCTTGTTCATCGTCTTGTCTCCAGGAAGCGGATAGGCCGATTAGGCCTTCTTGGCTTCCTTCAGGATGATCGTCTCGCCCGCATAGCGGACGCCCTTGCCCTTGTAGGGCTCCGGCGAACGGAACGCGCGGATCTTGGCTGCCACCTGGCCCACCAGCTGCTTGTCGGCGCCCTTGACGAGGACTTCCGTCTGCGTCGGCACTTCGATGGTGATGCCTTCCGGCGCTTCGAACACGACCGGGTGCGAATAACCCAGCGACAGGTTGATGGACTTGCCGGTGAGCTGGGCGCGGTAACCCACGCCGACGAGCTCGAGCTTCTTCTCGAAGCCGTTGGCAACGCCATGAACCATGTTGGCGACGATGGCGCGGGCGGTACCGCCGAACTTGTCGTCTGCACCTTCGGCCAGGACGATGTTCGCCACGCCGTTTTCCTGCTGGAACGAAACGCCCGGCAGTTCATGGGTGGTCAGGGTGCCCTTCGGGCCCTTGACGGTGACGGTGCCGTTGGCGACCGAGAGTTCGACGCCCTTCGGGAGGGTGATGGGCTTCTTGGCTACACGTGACATGTCGGGACTCCTTACGCCACCTGGCCGATGACTTCGCCGCCCAGACCCTTCGCACGGGCCTGCGCGTCGGTCAGGAGACCGGCGGAAGTCGAGATGATCGAGATACCCAGGCCACCGAGGACCTTCGGCAGCTCGTCCTTGCCGCGATAGACGCGGAGACCGGAACGGCTGACACGGGAAATGGACTCGATGGCCGGACGGCCTTCGAAATACTTCAGCTTGATCTCGAGGACCGGCTTGCCCGCTTCGTCAGCGGTACGGGCGTCGAGGATATAGCCTTCGTTCTGCAGAAGCTTGGCAAGCGCCAGCTTCATCTTCGACGACGGCATACGGACAACCGGCTTGCCAGAGGCCTGGCCATTACGGATGCGCGTAAACAGATCGGCGATGGGATCAGTCATGCTCATAAGAAAAACCCTTGAGAGTGCACCGATATCCGAATTACCGGAAATCTTGAATTGTAAAGCCGACAATCGTCGGTCTGCATTGCGCAGACCGACGACTATAACAGCTTGACCCGCCGTTGGCGAGTTTTTTACCAGCTAGCCTTGCGCAGGCCCGGCACGTCGCCACGCATGGTGGCTTCGCGGAGCTTGTTGCGGCCCAGGCCGAACTTGCTGTAGACGCCACGCGGGCGGCCGGTCAGGGCGCAGCGGTTACGCTGGCGCGCCGGGCTGGCATCGCGCGGAAGCTTCTGCAGCTTGGTCTGGGCTTCCATCTTCTCGTCGTACGAGGCGGTGGCGCTCAGGACGATCGCCTTCAGTTCGGCGCGCTTGGCGGCGTACTTCTTGACGAGCTTGGAGCGCTTGAGGTCGCGCTCGATCATCGAGGTCTTGGCCATGTTCTACCTATCAGTTGCGGAACGGGAAGCTGAAGGCTTCCAGCAGCGCCTTGGCTTCTTCGTCGGTCTTGGCGGTGGTGGTAATGGAGATATCCATGCCACGCAGCGCGTCGACCTGATCGAAGTCGATTTCCGGGAAGATGATCTGTTCCTTGATGCCGAAGTTGTAGTTACCACGGCCATCGAAGGCACGGCCCGAGACACCACGGAAGTCGCGCGTACGCGGCAGCGAGATGTTGATCAGGCGGTCCAGGAATTCCCACATCTGGGCACGACGAAGCGTGACCTTGCAACCGATCGGCCAACCGTCGCGGATCTTGAACGAGGCGACCGACACGCGGGCCTTGGTCGTGATCGGCTTCTGGCCGGCGATCTTGGTCATGTCGGCGACCGCGTTCTCGAGGATCTTCTTGTTACCGGCGGCTTCGCCGACGCCCATGTTGAGCGTGATCTTCGTGATGCGCGGGACTTCCATGACGTTCTGGTAACCGAAGCGCTCAGTGAGCTTCTGCATTACCGACTCTTTGTAAAACGTTTCAAGGCGGGTCATGACTTCGGTTCCTTACGCGTCGACCACTTCGCCCGAACGGAACACGCGCACCTTGCGCCCGTCCTCGAGCGTCTTGGTGCCCACGCGCTCGCCCTTGTTCGTGGCGGAGTTGAAGAGCTGGACATTGGAAATGTGGATCGAGGCCTCACGCTCGACGATCCCGCCCGGCTGGTTGGCCTGGGGGTTCGGCTTGGTGTGGCGCTTGACCAGGTTCACGTTCGAGACGACCACGCGGTCGCCATCGACGCGCAGCACGTCACCGCGCTGGCCCTTGTTCTTGCCGGTGATGACGACGACGTTATCACCCTTGCGGATACGGTTCATGGTCTGGCCTCCGCTCAGAGCACTTCGGGCGCGAGCGAGACGATCTTCATGAACTTCTCGCTGCGCAGCTCGCGGGTAACCGGCCCGAAGATTCGGGTGCCGATCGGCTCGAGCTTGTTGTTGAGGAGCACGGCCGCGTTACCGTCGAAACGGATCAGCGAACCGTCGGCGCGGCGCACACCCTTGGCGGTACGAACCACCACGGCGTTGTACACCTCACCCTTCTTGACCTTGCCACGGGGAATCGCGTCCTTGACGGTCACCTTGATGACATCGCCGACGCTGGCATAACGGCGCTTGGAGCCGCCCAGCACCTTGATGCACATCAGTTCCTTCGCGCCGCTGTTGTCCGCCGCGGAAAGCGTGCTTTGCATCTGAATCATCGCAGCTCTCCTTAAACTTCAGCGCGCGTGACGATTTCGACCACGCGGTGATGCTTGGTCTTCGACAGCGGACGGCATTCCGCGATACGCACCACGTCGCCCTCGTTCGCACCGGTTTCATCGTGTGCGTGGAGCTTCGTGGAGCGGCGGATGATCTTGCCGAGCAGCGGATGCTGCACCTGACGCTCGATCAGCACCGTGACGGTATTGGCCATCTTGTTGCTGATGACGCGGCCTTCGAGGGTACGCGCCGTTTTCTGGTTATCGCTCATATCAGCCGTCCCTTACTTCTTCGCGCCGAGCACGAACTTCGTGCGGGCGATGTCGCGCCGAACGCGGCGCAGCTGGTGCGGCTGGGTGAGCTGGCCGGAGCCCTTCTGCATGCGCAGATTGAACTGCTCCTTGCGAAGGTCCAGCAGATGCTGATTCAGCTCTTCCGCCGACTTGTTCTTGATTTCTTTGATGGCCATCACATCACCGCCCTGGACACGAACTGGGTCTGGACCGAGAGCTTGGCAGCGGCCAGGCGCATGGCCTCGCGTGCGGTTGCCTCGTCGACACCTTCGATTTCATAAAGCATGCGGCCCGGCTGGATCAGAGCCACCCAGAATTCGACGCCACCCTTACCTGCACCCATTCGGACTTCGATGGGCTTGCGGGTGATCGGCTTGTCCGGGAACACGCGGATCCAGAGCTTGCCGCCACGCTTCACGTAGCGCGTGATGCAACGACGGGCCGCTTCGATCTGACGCGCGGTCAGCTGACCGTGCGTCGTCGCCTTGAGGCCGTACTCGCCAAAGCTCACGAGATTGGAGTTGAATGCCAGGCCGTCGTTGCGGCCCTTATGCATCTTGCGGAACTTGGTACGCTTCGGTTGCAACATGGCAACGCTCCTTACTTGGCAGAGCGCTCGCCGCGCTCACGGCGGTTTTCACCACCCTCGCGACGCGACGACTGCTGAGGCTGCTGTTCTTCCTTCGACTCGGCCGTGGCGGCCGCCAGATCGAAGATCTCGCCCTTGTAGACCCACACCTTGACACCGATGATGCCGTACTGGGTCTTGGCCTCGGCGGTGCCGTAGTCGATGTCCGCACGCAGGGTGTGCAGCGGAACGCGACCTTCGCGGGCCCACTCGGAGCGCGCGATCTCGGCGCCGTTCAGACGGCCGGAGACGTTGATCTTGATGCCGAGGGCGCCGAGACGCATCGCATTGCCGACCGAGCGCTTCATGGCGCGGCGGAACATGATGCGACGCTCGAGCTGCTGGGCGATCGATTCAGCGACGAGCTGGGCGTCGAGTTCCGGCTTGCGGACTTCACTGACGTTGATGTGCGTCGGAACGCCCATCATGTCGGTGACTTCCTTGCGCAGCTTCTCGATGTCCTCACCCTTCTTGCCGATCACCACGCCCGGACGGGCGGTGTGGATCGTCACGCGGGCGGTCTTGGCCGGGCGCTCGATCTGGATCTTCGAGATACCGGCGGCGGCGAGCTTCTTGCGCAGCATCTCGCGGACCTTGAGGTCGGCAGCGAGGTACTGGGCGTACTCACCCTTGTTGGCGTACCACTTCGAGTTCCAGTCCTTGGCAATGCCGAGGCGGATACCGGTGGGATGAACTTTATGACCCATCGTTTCTTACCCCAGTCAGTTGCCGACAACCACAGTGATGTGGCTGGTGCGCTTCAGGATGCGCGAGCCGCGGCCTTTGGCGCGGGCGTACATACGCTTCATCGCCGGACCTTCGTCGACGAAGATGCGGGCCACCTTGAGCTCGTCGACGTCGGCACCGAGGTTGTTCTCGGCGTTGGCGACGGCGGAGAGCAGCACCTTGCGAACAAGGTGAGCGGCCTTCTTGTTGGTAAAGGCGAGCACGTCGCTGGCTCGGCCCACGGGCATACCGCGGACCAGGTCAGCCACCAGGCGTGCCTTCTGCGCCGAGATGCGGGCGCTGCGCAGGATCGCTTTGGCTTCGGTGCTCATCACTTGCCCTTCTTGTCGCCGGCGTGGCCCTTGTACGTGCGGGTCACCGCGAACTCGCCGAGCTTGTGCCCGACCATGTTCTCGTTGATCAACACAGGCACGTGCTGGCGGCCGTTGTGGATGGCGATGGTCAGACCGACCATCTCCGGCAGGATCATCGAGCGACGCGACCAGGTCTTGATCGGACGCTTGTTGTTGGCGGAAACGGCGGCTTCCACCTTCTTTACGAGGTGCAGGTCAACGAACGGACCTTTCTTTAGAGAGCGCGGCATGATCGTTTCCTATTACTTGCGACGACGCACGATGAACTGCTGGGTGCGCTTGTTGTTGCGCGTCTTGTAACCCTTGGTCGGCGTGCCCCACGGGCTGACCGGATGACGGCCGCCGGAGGTACGGCCTTCACCACCGCCATGCGGATGGTCGACCGGGTTCATGACCACGCCGCGGACGGTCGGGCGGATGCCCTTCCAGCGCTTGGCGCCGGCCTTGCCGAGCTTGCGCAGGCTGTGCTCGGAGTTGCCGACTTCACCGATGGTGGCGCGGCACTCGACCGGCACGCGGCGCATTTCGCCGGAGCGGAGACGGAGCGTGGCGTAGCCCTGCTCGCGCGCCACCAGCTGGACCGAGGCACCGGCGGAACGCGCGATCTGCGCACCCTTGCCCGGCTTCATCTCGATGCAGTGGATGGTGGAACCGACCGGGATCGAACGAAGCGGCAGGCAGTTGCCCGGCTTGATCGGGGAGTCGGAACCCGACACGAGACGGTCGCCCACCGCCACGCCCTTCGGCGCGATGATGTAGCGGCGCTCGCCGTCGGCGTAGCACAGCAGCGCGATGTGCGCGGTGCGGTTCGGATCGTATTCCAGGCGCTCGACAACGGCGGCAATGCCTTCCTTGTCGCGCTTGAAGTCGATGATGCGGTAAGCCTGCTTGTGACCGCCGCCGCGATGACGCGTGGTGATGCGACCGTAATGGTTGCGACCGCCGGTCTTCGACTGCGATTCGGTCAGGGGCGCGTAGGGTGCGCCCTTGTGCAGACCTTCGGTCCGCACGCTGACTGCGTCGCGGCGGCCCGGGGAGGTCGGCTTGTGAGTGATCAGTGCCATCTCAATTCAACTCCTGGCTCAGGCCTTGGCCGACACGTCGATCGTGTGACCGTCAGCGAGGCGCACGTAGGCCTTACGCTTGCCCTGGCGGTTGCCAGTGCGGAAGCGGAACGACTTGACCTTGCCCTTCGTGTTCACGAGGTTCACGTCCACGACCTTGACGTCGAAGAGGTGTTCCACCGCGGCGCGGACGTCGGCCTTGGTCGCCTCGGGCGCCACGACGAAAACGTACTGGTTGTTCTCAGCAAGGCGAGCCGACTTCTCGGAGATGTGCGGCGCGCGAAGCGTGTTGAGCGTGCGTTCGGTGCTCATGCGAGCCACTCCTCGACCTTCTTGACCGCGTCCACCGTCATGACGACGTAGTCGCTGCCGACCAGGCTGACCGGATTGAGGGCCAGCACGTCGACGACGTGGATGTACGGAATGTTGCGTGCGGACAGGTACAGCGCCTCGGTGGCGTCTTCCGACACCAGCAGCACGCGACCCTTGACTTGCAGCTCGGCCAGCTTGGCGATCATGCCCTTGGTGCTGGGCTTGTCGATCGACAGCTCGGAGACGACCTTCAGGCGATCCTGACGGTTCAGCTCGGCCATGATCGAACGGATCGCGACGCGGTAGGCCTTGCGGTTGACCTTCTGCTCGAAGCTGCGCGGCTTCGCCGCGAACGTCACACCGCCGCCGACGAAGATCGGAGCGCGATAGTCGCCGTGACGGGCGCCGCCGCCCTTCTGCTTCTTGAACTTCTTGGTCGTACCGGACATCTGGCCGCGAGACAGCTGGGCCTTCGTGCCGGCGCGTCCGGCCGCCTGGTAGGCGGTGACGACCTGGTGCACGAGGGCCTTCTTGTACTCGCCGCCGAACACGTCGTCCGACACGGTGAGCGCCTTGGCGCCAATAACGTTGAGTTCCATGGCGTCTCTCCTCAGCCCTTGGTCGTCGGACGAATCACGACGTCACCGCCCGGCGCGCCAGGGACAGCGCCCTTGACTGCGATCAGGTGGCGCGCGGCGTCGACCGTGACAACTTCGAGACCCTGCTGGGTGCGGTTCACCGCGCCCATGTGGCCCGACATCTTCTTGCCAGGGAACACGCGGCCCGGCGTCTGGCGCTGGCCGATCGAGCCCGGGGCGCGATGCGACAGCGAGTTACCGTGCGTGGCGTCGCCCATCTTGAAGTGGTGACGCTTGATGGTGCCCTGGAAACCCTTACCCTTCGACACGCCGGAAACGTCGACCGTCTGACCGACGGTGAAGACGTCGCTCGCCGAGATCTCGGTGCCGATCGCGTACTTGCCTGCGTCTTCCGCGCTCACGCGGAACTCCCACAGACCGCGGCCCGGCTCGACCTTGGCGTTGGCGTAATGGCCCTTCAGCGGAGCCGTCAGGAGCGAGGCGCGCTTCGCGCCCGTCGTGACCTGCACGGCGCTGTAGCCGTCGTTTTCTTCGGTCTTCACCTGCGTCACGCGATTCGGGGTCGCTTCAATCAGCGTCACCGGAATCGAACGGCCGTCTTCGGTGAAGAGCCGGCTCATGCCGCACTTGCGGCCAACCAGTCCGATACTCATCTTCGTATCCTTTAGTCCACTCAACCGAGCTTGATCTGCACGTCGACGCCGGCGGCGAGATCGAGCTTCATGAGCGCGTCCACGGTCTTGTCGTTGGGGTCGATGATGTCCAGAACGCGCTTGTGCGTACGGGTCTCGTACTGGTCGCGGGCATCTTTGT
>NZ_JBNDHZ010000080.1:0-11177 GCF_056755355.1 Luteibacter sp. HAY1-4A | reverse complement strand
AGAGACAGCACACAGAGCGCGGCAGATCGCTTTGTGTGGGAGCCGCTTCAGCGGCGATGGCCCGGCCTGTATCACATCGTGAAGCGAATGTTCTCGTCCGCCCGGAGCGTGCTGTGCGCTTCGAGGTACTTCTCACGAGTCGGCGCCACGAAGCTCACCGTCACCGACTGGTAGTTGCCGGCCGGCGTGAGCTTGGTGGACAGCGTCTCGTGCAGTACCTCGAGGCCGATGGCGTGCAACAGCGCCGGCACATGCTTGTCGAGGCCCGCGTTGGCGTTGCCGATGGCGGTGATCTCGAACTCGCCCGGGAAGGTGAAACCCTTCCCCTGCTTCTGTGCCTCGCTGAAATCGATCTCGCGCATGACGGCGTGCCCTCTTACTTCTTGTCGCTATCGCTGTGGAACCACAGCATGATCGTGTCCCAGAGGCGCGAGAAGAAACCGCCCTCGGGCGCATCGGCCAAGGCCACCAGCGGCTTCGTAAGCACCGGCTGGCCGTCGAGCGTCACGCGCAGCGTGCCCACCTGCTGGCCCTTCTTGAAGGGTGCGATGAGGGTGGCCGGAATGTCGAGGTTGGCCTTCAGCTTGTCGTAGTCGCCGCGCTTGACCGACACCATGGCGTCTTCGGTGAGGCCCAGCGGAACGGTGTTCTCAGCGCCCTTCCACAGCTTCGGCGTGGCCAGCGGCTTGTTGGCTTCGTAAAGCTTGTGCGATTCGTAGAAGCGGAAACCGTAGTTGAGCAGCGCCAGCGCGGCATCGGCGCGGCCTTTCTCGCTGCTGGCACCCATGACGATGGCGATCATGCGGGCGTCGCCCTGCTTGGCCGAGGCGGCGAGGCAGTAGCCGGCGGCGGCCGTGTGGCCGGTCTTGATGCCGTCCACGGTGTTGTCGCGCCACAGCAGCAGGTTGCGGTTGTGCTGCTTGATGCCGTTCCACTCGAACTCCTTCACCGCCGAGATGGCGTAGTCCTCGGGGAAATCGTGGATGAGCGCACGCGAGAGGATCGCGATGTCGCGAGCCGTGGTGAAGTGGTTGGCAATGGGATAACCCGACGCGTTCTGGAAGTTGGAGTGGGTCATGCCCAGCTGCTTCGCGTACGCGTTCATCAGGTTCGCGAACGCGGGTTCCGAACCGGCGGTGTGCTCGGCCAGCGCGATGGCGGCGTCGTTACCGGACTGGATGATCATGCCGTACAGCAGGTCCTTCAGCGGCACCTGGCTGTTGAGCTTCAGGAAGCTGGTGGAACCGTCGGTGCCCGCACCGCCGCCGCGCCAGGCGTTTTCGCTGATGGTGACCGGATCGGTCATGTGGATCTTGCCGTTGCCGATCTCGGCGGACACGACGTAGTCGGTCATCACTTTCGTGATGGAGGCCGGCTCCACCTGCATGTCCGGGTCCTTCGACGCGATGATCTGCCCGGTGTTGTAGTCCATCAGCACCCAGCTCTTGCCATCCACCTCCGGCGGCGGCGGCACCGGCGCCTCGGGGACCACCGGCCGCGGCACGGACGGACGGGGCGGCGTCTGCTGCGCCACGGTCACGCCGGCAACGAGCGCGGCGGCGGCGAAAGCGAACAGGGAACGGGGCAAGAGCTTCATCGTTTCAGCGGTCCAGTCAAAACAGGAAAAAAAGGAGGTCAGTCTACCGCGACCTGCGGCCTGGGCAGGCCCATGCCGGCAATCTGGTCGGTGAGGCGGTCGGCGGTATCCACGTCGGACAGGGGTCCCACGCGCACCCGCCGCACGTTGCGGCCACCTATCTGGGTCTCCACGACACTGACAGGCCCGAGGCCGGCGCGGTTCAATTGATCGGCCACGCGCTGCGCGTTCGCCACGTCGGAGAAGGCGCCCACCTGGAGGTAGATACTGGGCTTTCCGGGCACCGGCGGCGTGATGGCGCCCGCGGGCACCGCCGCGGCCGCGGGAGCCGCACCGGCCTCCGGCGGCGTCGCGGCGGCAATCCGCGTGGTGGTGCCCGCGGCCCGCAATGTGCTGCCCGCCGCCGGCGGCAAGGCCTCGGTCGGGGTGGCATCGGTCATACCGGCCACGCTGCCGTCGCCGTAGTCGTCGGCGGCGTCCCCCGTCGGAACGGTCGCCGCACCCATGGCGCCCACGGCGGCCGCGGGTGTGGTCACCGTACGGGGCGACGCCGACGTCACAGAGGCGCCGGAGGAAGGTGCGCCACAACCACTCCCTGTGGGAGCCGCTTCAGCGGCGATCCCGCGGCAGCGGGCAGCCTTGTCGCGAGGATCCATCGCCGCTGAAGCGGCTCCCACAGAAGCGGCTCCTACAGCAGGGGCCATAGGCGGACGGGGCGCGGTTACCGGCGCGGGCTTCGGGGCCGTATTCACGTAGGGCGCGCTGCGTTCGCTGCCGGGGTCGCCGGGATCGATGGCGCGCACTTCCACGAGGCCCGTGCCTTTCGGCCAGACGCCGATCTTCACGGCGGCGGCGAACGAGAGATCGATAAGGCGGTTTTCGTGGAACGGTCCGCGATCGTTGATGCGGACGACGACGCTCTTGCCGTTCTCCAGGTTGGTGACACGCGCGTAGCTCGGCAGCGGCAAGGTCTTGTGTGCCGCCGAGAACTGGTACATGTCGTAGTCCTCCAGGCTGGAGGTCTTGTAGCCGTGGAACTTGTTGCCGTAGAACGATGCGATGCCGCGCTCGACGTAGCCGTGCGGGCTCGGCAGCACCCGATAGGTCTGCCCGAGCACCGAATACGGCGACTTGTTGCCGTAGAGCGAACGGGGCTCCGACTTCGGCACCGGCTCCGGCAACTTGCTTACATCGGGAATGTCGGTGGGGACACTGTCGCTACGGCTGCGGTAGCGGCTGGACTGGCCTTTGCGGATGTCGTCGTAGCCGCCACGCGACGAGGGCGCCGAAGTGCCGCCCCGCGACGACGGGCGGGAGTTTTTCGAACCGCCGCACGCGGCGAGGAGCACGGCAACCAGAACCGTGAAGAGGATTTGCGCGACGCGCCCTTTTGTGGGAGCCGCTTCAGCGGCGATGGGCGCTTGCGACAGGACTGCCCGCTGCCGCGGGATCGCCGGCGTAGCCGGCTCCCACAGGGCATTTGCCGTCGTCACCGCGCCCACGGCACCCTTGTTCATCGCGCGTCCGGCCCCTTCACCCGTGCGCGAATCTCCTGCGCCAGCTGATCCACCGCCATGGCGTACATCGGGCTGCGGTTGTACGTGGTGATGACGTAGAAGTTCTGGAACACGAACCAGTACTCATCGCCGTTGGGACCATCGAGACGCACCAGTTGCGCGTCGCGCCCCGGATTCACGTGCTGCAGCGGCGCGAAGCCCTCCGCCACGAACGATTCCACGGGCGCCACGGGGCGCCAGTCTTTCGGTACCCCGGGTGCCACGGCCCGGGCATCGGGCTGGGCGCGCATGGCGATGGGGCCACCGGCTTCCCAACCGTGCTGCGCGAAGTAATTCGCCACGCTGGCGAAGATGTCCCCCATCGAGCCCTTCATGTCGATGCGGCCGTCGTGGTCGTAATCCACACCCCAGTCGCGAATGGACGAAGGCATGAATTGGCCCCAGCCCTGCGCGCCCGCGTAGGAACCCGTGAGCGTATCGAGCGGGCCGCCGAGGTGGTTCGAGGGCAGCTCCAGCAGCGCCTTCAGCTGCTCGCGGAAGAACGGCGCGCGCTTCGGGTAATAGAAAGCCAGCGTGGTCAGCGCGTCGAGCACCTTCCACTTGCCGGTGTTGCGGCCGTAAAAGGTTTCCACGCCCACGATGGCCACGATGTATTCGGGCGGCACGCCGTATTTGCGGCCGATGCCGTCGAGCAGCGCGCGGTGTTCGCGGTAGAAATCGGCGCCGGCGGAGATACGCTGCTCGGTGAGGAAGATGGGACGGTAGTCGCGCCACGGCTTGCCTTCGGCGGGCCGGCTGATCGCATCGAGGATCGCCTGCTGCTTCTTCGCGCCGTCGAGCAGCGCGTTCAGCGATGCCTTGCTTTTTCCGGTGTCCTTCGCCACCTCGCGCACCAGTTGCTCCTGGCCCGGATGGGTGCCGGCTTGGGCAGCGGAGGCGAACAGCAGGGGGAAGGCGATCAACGCGCCGGCGAGGCGCGGGAAATGGCGTGCGGTTGGTGCGCGGCGCGCGGAGAGAACTTCATCCATACGCCGAAGCGTAACACGCGTTTCTGGTGTATCCCGGGCGAAGTTGCAGCGCGTTCAGGCCCTGGAAAACAGGGAGGATACTTGTGGGAGCCGGCTATGCCGGCGATCCCGCGGCAGCGGGCGTGCTTGCCGCGAGCACCCATCGCCGCTGAAGCGGCTCCCACACAACGCTCAGGCTCAGTCGTGCAGCTTGCGGTTCGCGTGGATCGACATCAGCACGCCGAAGCCCGTGAGCAGCGAGACCGCCGACGTGCCGCCGTAGCTCACCAGCGGCATGGGCACGCCCACCACGGGCAGGATGCCGGCGACCATGCCGCCGTTCACGGCCACGTAGACGAAGAAGCTCATGCCGATGGCACCGGCAAGCAGGCGCGAATAGGTGTCGCGCGCGTTCATGGCGATCCACAGGCAGCGGCCGATGATGAAGGCGTAGAGCAGCATGATGGCGATGACGCCCACCAGCCCGAACTCTTCGGAAAACACCGCAAAAATGAAGTCGGTGGTGTGCTCGGGCAGGAAATCGAGGCGCGACTGCGTACCGTGCTGCCAGCCCTTGCCGAACACGCCACCCGATCCCACGGCGATCTTCGACTGGATGATGTGCCAGCCGTTGCCCAGCGGGTCGGATTCGGGGTCGAGCATCGTGCGCACGCGGTTGCGCTGGTACTCGTGGAGGAACTGCCAGGCCACGGGTACGGCCGCCGACGCGCCGCCCACGAGCAGGCCGATGCGCCACCACGCCATGCCCGAAAGGAACAGCGCGAACGCGCCGGCACCGGCCACAAGCAGCGCCGTGCCGAGATCCGGCTGTTCCGCAATGAGGCCCGACGGTACGGCGATGAGCAGCCCCACGACGGCGATGTCCTTCCAGCTCGGTGGCAGCTGCCGGGGGTGCAGGTACCAGGCCACCATCATCGGCATGGTGAGCTTCAGCAGCTCCGAGGGCTGGAAACGCATGATGCCGAGGTCGAGCCAGCGATAGGCGCCCCTCCCCTCGCCCAGCACCGCGACCACCACGAGCAGGGCCGTGCTGGCCATGTAGAGCCATGGGGTCCACGATCTCAGCACCGGCGGCGGAATGCGCGAGATGACCAGCAGCAGCACGCCGCCCAGCACGAAGCGTGCGGCCTGGCCGCCCACCAGCGAGTAATTGCCGCCACCGGCGCTGTAGAGCGTGGCCAGGCCCGCGCAGGCCAGCACGAACAGCGCCAGCAGCAATGGCAGGTCGAGCCGCGGCCGGCTGAGCAGCCGCAGGCCGAAGCGCTTCATGCGGACGGACAGTTGGTTCAGCACGCTACTGGTCCTCGCCATTGTCGGAAGGTGGCGCGCTGCTGCCGGCGGCCGCCGGCGCTACGTCCTGCGCGGACGACGCTTCCGCGGCTTCCGCCTCGGGCACGGTGTCGGCCGTCACCACCTGTCCCGGGCCCGGATCGGTCGGACGCTGCCCACCCTCGTCCACCACCCACTGGTCGAGGATCTTGCGCGCGATGGGGCCCGAGTCTTCCGCGCCCCAGGCGCCGGCCTCGAGCACTACGGCCACCGAGATCTTCGGATCGTCGGCTGGGGTGTAGGCGATGAACAGCGCGCGGTGGCGGCTGGCCAGGTAGGCCTTGTTCTTGTTCGTGTCGTACGCGTCGGTCTTGCGCGAGAAGCGTTCGGCGGTGCCGCTCTTGCCCGCGATGATGAAGGGGAAGCCGATGCCCAGCTTCTTGCCGGTACCCTTGCCCGAGTTGATCACGGCTTCCATGCCCTCGTTCACCGCCTCCCAATCCGCGGCCTTGCGCACCACGGAAGGGCCGGTGGGCGGGAAGGGCTGGCGGACGCGCGCGCTGTCCACGCCGTCCTGCGTGTCCAGCAGCAGGTGTGGCGTATAGGGCACGCCACGGCCCGCGAAGGTGGCCACGGCGTGCGCGAGCTGGATCGGCGTGACCGCCCAGTAGCCCTGCCCTATGCCGGAAATGATGGTTTCGCCGGGGTACCAGCCGGCCTTGCTGCGCGAGGCCTTCCATTCACGCGAGGGCAGCACGCCCTCCACTTCGCCAACGAGGTCGATGCCGGTCTTCCTGCCGAAACCGAGCTTGCCCATCCAGCCGGCAAGCCGGTCGATGCCCATGTCGAGGGCCAGCTTGTAGAAGTAGGTGTTGGTGGACTTCTCGATGGCGCCGATCATGTTCACGGTGCCGTCGCCGCCGCGCTTGTCGTCGCGGTAGCAGCGCGATTGCCCCGGAATGCAGAACTCGCCGGTGGAAAGCACCGTGTCGCTGGGCCGGCGAATGCCCATCGTGAGGCCGCCGAGGGCGAGGAACGGTTTTACCGTGGAGCCCGGCGGATACACGCCGCGCAAGGCGCGGTTGTACAGCGGTTTGTCCGGCGCCGTGGTCAGCGCCTTGTAGTCCGCCGAACTGATGCCGTTGACGAAGAGGTTCGGGTCGAAGCTGGGCTCACTGGCGAAGGCCAGTATCTGGCCGTTGCGCGGATCGATGGCGATCGCGGCGCCGGCACGGCCGTTCATCGCCTCCTCGGCGGCCTTCTGCAGGCGCACGTCGATGCTGAGGTAGATGTTCTTGCCCGGCGTGGGCGGCGTGGTGTCGAGCACCGCCTGCGTGCGACCGTCGGCGTTCACCTCGACCAGTTCGTAGCCGGGCTCGCCGTGCAGCAGCTTCTCGTAGTAGCGCTCGACGCCGATGCGGCCTATGTGCGTGGTGCCCTTGTAGGTCGCTTCTTCCTCGTCGTCCATGCCATCCAGGTCGTCCGCGTCGATGCGGCTGACATAGCCGATGACGTGGGCCAGCTGTGCCCCCATCGGATAGCGGCGGGTAAGGTACGGCACGACGTCCACGCCCGGGAAGCGCCAGCGGTTCACCGCGAAGCGGCCGATCTCGTCCTCGGTGAGCTTGAGCTTCAGCGGCACGCCTTCGAAGCGGCGGCTCTGTTTCACCTGCTTCTTGAAGCTCGCGACATCCTCGTCGGTGAGGGGCACCACCTCGCCGAGGCTGGCCAGCATGCTGTCCATGTCCGTCACCTGCTCAGGCGTGACCTCGAGCCGGAACGCGGGCACGTTGTCCGCGAGCAGCACGCCGTTGCGGTCGTAGATGAGCCCACGCGCGGGCGGAATGGCCCGAGGCTTCACGCGGTTCTGGTCCGAGCGCACCACGAACTCGTCGTGGTGCAGCACCTGGAGGTACACATAGCGCACGCACACGCCCGCCAATCCCAGCAGGATCAGCGCGAAGCCCGCCATGGCGCGGCGGCGGAAGAGCGCCACCTCGCCGCGGACTTCCTTGATCGAGGCGCGCCGCCGGCTCATGCCTCGTGGATGCGCAGGCGCGCGCGGAGGTCGTCGAGGATCAGGAACAGGAACGGCCAGAGCGCCGCGCCCACCAACGGCGAGATCCAGTATTCCGGTGGCGGCAGCGGATCCCCGCTGAACACGCGCACCAGCATGAGCAGGATGCGGTCGTTCACCAGCAGGCCCAGCACGGCCAGCGACTGCTGCCACATGGGGAAGAAGCGCAGGCGCGAACGGAAGCGCAATGCAATGAACACCATGGCGGTGAGCCGCAATGCCTGCTCGCCGAGCAGCACGCCGTCGAAGAGATCGGCTGCCACGCCGAGGCAGAAGGCCAGGCCCAAGGTGACGCGGTCGCCCGACTGCAGGCACCAGTAGAGCAGCACCAGCGCAGGCCAGTACGGCTTCAACGGCATGAGCGGGCCCGGGAGCGGCACGAGCATGAGGAACAAGGAAATGAGCAGCGTGGCGGCGAACCACAGCTGGCGGACACGAACCTTGTTCATGGCGTACCCCCCGTCGGAGCGCCCGCCGTGGACGGCCGCGCCGGCGTCGGCGTGGCGGTGGGCGACGTGACGGACGGCAACGTGGCCGCAGGCGGCGCGTTGGGATCCGGCGCCAGGCTGGCGGGCGGTCCCGCCGCCGGGGCGGGCGCCGGCGGACCCGCGCTTTCGGCGAGATCGTGCAGCAGCAGCACGTCCTCGCTGCGATCGAGGTCCGCCGCGGGTCGCGCCTGGGCCGAGAGGAAGGTGCCGGACGGCGTCTGCGCCACGTCGCGTATCTCGCCGACCGGGAAGCCCGGGGGGAAACGCCCGCCGAGTCCGGACGTGACCAGCTTGTCGCCCACCTGCACGTCCGCCGACACGGGAATGTTGGGCAGCGTGAGCATGTCGCCCGCGCGCGAGCCGTAGGCGATGGTGCGCAGGCCGGTGCGTTCGATGGTCACGGGAATGGCATGGTTCGGGTCGGTGATGAGCATGGCCACCGACGTGCTCGGCAGTACTTCCACGATCTGGCCCATGACCCCTCGCGCGTCGATCACCACCTGGCCCGGCTGAACCTTGTCGCGCGCACCCACGTTCAGGACGATGCGATGGCGGAAGCTGCCTAGATCCACGCCGATGAGGCGCGCGAGCTGCACGTTCAACGAAAGGCTGTGCTGGGTATCCAGCAGTTCTTTCAGGCGCTGGTTCTGCTCGGCGACCGACGCCATGCGGTTGAGCTTGGCGTTGGCCAGCAGCAGGTCTTCGCGCAGGCGCTGGTTCTGGTCGGTCAGGCGCTGGCGATCGGCGAAGGCCACCGTGGCCGCGTGGAAGCCCTGCGACGGCAGGCCCGCGATGCGATAGACGGGCTCGACCACGAGGGACAACCCGTAGCGCACGCTACGCAGCCAGCCGCCACGGTGGTCGAGCACCATCAGCACGCACGCAAGCGCGAGGTAGACGATGAGCCGCAGCGTGCCCGCCACGCCGGCCGCGAACAGAGGCGACTGTTCGTCGCGATTGAGAGCCATGTCTCAGGGTGTCCCCGTGCGCCCGGACTTCCCGCCCGCGCGCGCCCTCATCATTCGAACGCGAAGAAGTCGCTGCCGTGCTGGTCGATCATCTCCAGGGCCTTGCCGCCACCGCGGGCTACGCAGGTGAGCGGGTCGTCGGCCACCTGCACGTGCAGGCCGGTTTCCTCGGAGATCAGGCGATCCAGGTCGCGCAGCAGCGCGCCGCCACCGGTGAGCACGATGCCGCGCTCGGCCACGTCGGAGCACAGCTCCGGCGGGGTCTGCTCCAGCGCCGCCTTCACCGCCGCCACGATGCCGGACAGCGGCTCGTGCAGGGCTTCCAGCACCTCGTTGGAGTTGATCGTGAACATGCGCGGCACGCCCTCGGCGAGGTTGCGGCCGGAGATCTCGATCTCGCGCACCTCGCTCTGCGGGAAGGCGCAGCCGATTTCGAGCTTGATCCGCTCGGCGGTGGACTCGCCGATGAGCGTGCCGTGGTTGCGGCGCACGTAATTGATGATGGCCTCGTCGAAGCGGTCGCCGCCCACACGCACGGACTGCGAGTAGACGATGCCGTTCAGGGAGATGACGGCCACCTCGGAGGTGCCGCCGCCGATGTCCAGCACCATGGAGCCGCGCGCCTCGTGCACCGGGATGCCGGCGCCGATCGCGGCCGCCATGGGCTCTTCGATGAGGAAGACGTCACGGGCACCGGCGCCTTCGGCCGATTCCTTGATGGCGCGGCGCTCCACTTGGGTGGAGCCGCAGGGCACGCACACCAGCACCCGCGGGCTCGGACGCAGCATGCGCGACCGGTGCACCTGCTTGATGAAGTGCTGCAGCATCGCCTCGGTCATGGTGAAGTCGGCGATGACGCCGTCCTTCATGGGACGCACCGTGGCGATGTTGCCCGGGGTGCGGCCCAGCATGCGCTTGGCGTCGCCGCCCACCGCCGCCACCGCGCGCGGACCGCCCGGACCACGGTCCTGACGGATCGCCACCACCGACGGCTCGTTCAGGACAATGCCCTGCCCGCGCACATAAATGAGCGTGTTCGCCGTGCCGAGATCGATGGAGATGTCGTTCGAAAAGAGTCCGCGGAACTTCTTAAACATGATGCGGCGGGCGCCCATAGCGGGAAAAAGTAAGCGTGCGAGTCTAGATTGGCGCCCTCCCCCACGCAAGGGTACAGTCGTTAAGAAAGCCTTGTAAGTCCGAATGATGCAAGCGGAATCTGCCCCGCCGGAGCCGGTTCGAGCCCCTGCGGGAGGTCGCCTCCGGGGCCGTTTTTGGGTAGCATCCACAGGTTTGCCGGACCCCGCGTGGGCGGCTTTTCCCACGGCCTCAGCGGTCGTGCCAATCCATATCCAGGGCCACCCAACGCATGACTGCCGTAATCTGCGGATCGCTCGCCTATGACACCATCATGGTGTTCCAGGACCAGTTCAAGAACCACATCATTCCGGACCAGGTGCACATCCTGAACGTGTCGTTCCTGGTGCCCGCCATGCGGCGCGAGTTCGGCGGTTGCGCCGGCAATATTGCGTACAACCTCAAGTTGCTCGGCGGCGAACCGATGCCGGTCGCCACGGTCGGCCAGGACTTCGCGCCGTATCGCGCGCACCTGGAGAAATTCGGCATCCGTCTCGACGGCGTGCGCCAGTTCGACGACCAGTTCACTCCGCAGTGCTTCATCACCACGGACCTGGACAACAACCAGATCACGGCTTTCCATCCCGGCGCCATGTCCAGCGCGCAGGAAAACCACGTGCGCGACATCGCGCATTGCACGTTCGGCATCGTGGCGCCTGACGGCCGCGAGGCCATGCTGCAGCACGTGGACGAGTTCGCCGCGCGCGGCGTGCCCTTCATCTTCGATCCGGGCCAGGCCATGCCGTTGTTCAACGGTGAGGAATTCCGCTCGATGATCACGAAGGCCACGTACGTCATCGTCAACGACTACGAGTCGCAGCTGTTGCAGCAGCGCACCGGATGGAACGCTTCGGAGATTGCGTCGAAGGTCGACGCGTACATCGTCACGCAAGGTCCGCGCGGTTCGCTGATCCACGTGGACGGCCAAACCGTGGAGATTCCGCCGGCGCGCGAGCGTCAGGTAGTGGACCCGACCGGTTGCGGCGACGCATACCGCGCCGGCCTCATCTTCGGCATCATGAAGGGCTACGACTGGCCCACCGTCGGCCGCATGGCGTCGCTGATGGGAGCCCTGAAAGTCGAGCACCCGGGCACGCAG
>NZ_JBNDHZ010000079.1:0-11994 GCF_056755355.1 Luteibacter sp. HAY1-4A | reverse complement strand
CATACCTGTTCACGCGCGGCTTGATGAAGCGGAAATCCGTGAAGTAGTGTCTTCTGTGTGGGAGCCGCTTCAGCGGCGATGGGTGTTCGCGGCAAGCTTGCCCGCTGCCGCGGGATCGCCGCTGAAGCGGCTCCCACAATGCTTCGGTCAGCGCCCGGCCGCGGCGCGCTCGCGCACTTCCGCGAATGACCAGTCGCGTTTCAGTTCGCCGTTTTCCCACACCGTGACCATCGCGTCCTCCCAACCCGGATCGGTTGCTTCGGGAGGCAGGGACACCGCGTCGTCGGGAAGCGGAACGGTGCGGTAGCTTCCGTACTCGCGATGGCGCAACAACGTCATGCGGCCTCGCTTCGACATCTTGCCCTGATCCGTCACCGGGTCCTTCCACACGTCGCGCCAGCGTCCGTCGATGCGCGCCGCGGAGCACTTCAGTGCGAACTTCTGCGTGTCGCGCGTGAGCTTCTGCAACAGTGCGCCACCCATGCCGAAGGCGAGGTTGTCGGCTGAGTAGCCGGCACAGGTGATGCGCTCGAGGATGGCGCGGATGCTCTCCGGATTGACGCCGTCGCCCTGGATCACCCGCACATGGTTGAGCACGCGATAGCCCTTGCCGTTCACCGTACTGCCGAAGGCTTCGTCGAGCAGGCTTACGCAACGATGCACCACCTCCACCGGGTCGCCGGAATCGGGACGGACCACCACCGTGGCACCCGATGCGATGACTTCGTCGCGCAGCGTCTTGCCCCAGTGCTCGGAGATGGCGTGGAAGATGTCGTAGCTGTCGGACACCACGGCGACCAGCGAGCCCGGGCGCGCGAAGCGCTTCAGCATGTTGCGGTAAGCGTCCACCTCGTGCTCGCGGCCCCAACTGGTGATCGTGCTGTGCTCGGCCGCCGGAATGGAGAAGCCCGCCATCGCTTCGCCGTAGTACGCGCGGGCGGCAAGCACGCCCGACACCGTGTCGGTACTCATGAAATTCACCAGGTGCGCCATGCCGCCCAGTCCGGCAGACTCCGCGCTGGAAACGCCGCGTGCACCGAAGTCGTGCAGCTTGAACGGGATCTGCCCGGCGGGATCGTCGGACGAGCGTTCGAGGTAGTGGAGGATCGTGCGCCGCGCCTGCCAGCTGATGGTGGACACCGTCACCGGGTACCAGAGCCGCAGCAGGAGGGTTTCGAGGTAGGAGGGCAGCCAGTACGCCGCGGGATCGGTCGATTCGATGGTGACCAGTGCCTGGTGCGTCGGCACCACGCTGCCTTCGGGCACGGCGCGTATGCGCACCGGCAGGCGGCCGCCATGCGCCTCGACGATATGGCGCCAGCCTTCCTCGTTGAACGGTTCGCCATGGGCCGCGAAGAAATCGCGCGCCTCATCCACGTGCGCGTGCGTGACGGGATGGCCGAGGCGCGACTTCAGGATGGCCTGGAGGCCGAAGAACACCGTGCTTTCATACGTGCCGCCGCGCGATTCCACGTAGAAGAACGTGGCATCGGTACGCGGCGGGTATTGCAGCCAATGACTGGCCTTGTAGCTGTCGGTATCGAGGATGGGATTGTCGAGGTAGGGCGTGCCGTGGGTCGTCATGACCCACAGCATACCCCTGGCTTACCGCCGCGCGATCAGGCGGCGGTGTCGACGAGTACCAGTTCGGCGTCGGCGCTGGCGGTGACGCGCAGCGTCGTCTCGTCGCGGATCGCCGCACCGTCGCCCTTGCCGAGCGCGACGCCGTTCACCTCGACCGAACCGGCGGCCGGCACCATGTACGCGTAGCGGCCCGGACCGAGCGTGTATTCCACGGTCTCGCCGGCCTTGACGCTGGCGCCGAGCACGCGGGCATCCGTGCGGATCGGCAGGGCGTCGTCGTCGCCGGCGATGCCGCTGGCGAGGGTCACGAAGCGCCCGGAACGGTCGCCCTTCGGGAACGGGCGGGTGCCCCAGGACGGCGCCTTGCGCTCACCATCCGGAATGATCCAGATCTGGAAGATCCGTGTGGCTTCCGGCTCGGCGTTGTACTCGGCGTGACGGATGCCGGTACCGGCACTCATCACCTGCACGTCGCCCGCTTCGGTGCGTCCCTTGTTGCCGAGGCTGTCCTCATGGGTGATGGCGCCTTCGCGAACATAGGTGATGATTTCCATGTCCGAATGCGGATGCGGCGGAAAGCCGGTGCCTGCGGCGATGGTGTCGTCGTTCCAGACGCGCAGCGCGCCCCAGCCCATGCGCTTGGGGTCGTGGTAGGAAGCGAACGAAAAGTGGTGCTTGGCATCGAGCCAACCGTGGTTGGCACCGCCCAGGCTGTCGAAACGGCGGACGTCGATCATGTGGTGCTCCCCCGGAATTACCGGACTGGATGAGTGGATGCGTGTATTTTCCTCCTCTCTTTCGTCCGTGGAGCATCGTTCGCCGGAACGGATTGTTTCCTCCATGCACCGATCCCATGTGGAACGGATCGGCGGTTCGCCGCCCCCCCCCATTGAAGGTGCTTCCGGATGATCCCGTTCTCGGTGCTCGACCTGTCCCCTGTCGTTCGCGGCGCCACGCCCGGCGACGCCCTGCGCAATTCGCGCGACCTCGCCATCCACGCCGAGGCCCTGGGCTTCCACCGGTACTGGCTGGCCGAGCACCACAACATGACGGGCATCGCCAGCGCGGCCACGGCCATCGTGATCGGCTACATCGCGGAAGCCACGAAGACGATTCGCGTGGGCTCCGGCGGCATCATGCTGCCCAACCATGCGCCGCTGGTGATCGCCGAGCAGTTCGGTACGCTGGCCTCGCTGTATCCCGGCCGCATCGACCTGGGCCTGGGCCGCGCGCCCGGCACCGACCAGGGCACCGCGCGCGCGCTCCGGCGCGCACTCGGACCCAGCGACGACCGTTTCCCCGACGACGTGCAGGAACTCCAGTTCTTCCTTGGCCCCCAGCAACCGGGCCAGACCGTGCGTGCGGTGCCCGGCATGGATACCAATGTGCCTATCTGGCTGCTCGGATCCAGCCTGTTCAGCGCGCGGCTCGCCGCGGAACTCGGCCTGCCGTTCGCGTTCGCCTCGCACTTCGCACCCGACCTGATGATGAAGGCGCTGGAGGTCTACCGCACGATGTTCCGGCCGTCCGAGGTGCTCGCGAAGCCGTACGCGATGCTGGGCATCAACGTGGTCGCCGCCGATACGGACGACGAGGCACGGCGCCTCTTCACGTCGCAGCAGCAGGCGTTCTGGAACCTGCGCCGGGGTGCGCCCGGCCAGCTGCCGCCGCCCGTGAACTCCATGGAGGGCGTATGGACGCCCATGGAGAAGGCGCAGGTGGACCATGCGCTGTCGTGCGCCGTCGTGGGCTCCCCGGACACGGTGCGTGAAGGGCTGGCCGCATTCATCGAGCGCACGGGTGCCGACGAACTGATCATCACCGCGCAGGTCTTCGACCACGAGGCGCGCAAGCGCTCGTACACCCTCGTCGCCGAACAGCACGCGAAGCTCGCCGCCTGACACGATGCGGGTCGTCCTCGACACCAACGTCTGCCTCGACGTCTTCGTCTTCGACGACCCGCGCGCTGCTTCGCTGGCCTCGGCGCTTGCATCCGGCGAGATCGAAGCCGTGACGCGCGCTGACTGCCGCGACGAATGGCTGGCGGTGCTCAGCTATCCGTTGCTGAAGCTGGACGAAGCGCGCCGCACGGAAGCCGTCGCGCGGTTCGACGCGCTGGTGACGATGCTGCCGACGACGGAACCGCCGGTCAAACCACCTCGCTGCCGCGACCCCGACGATCAGAAGTTCCTCGACCTTGCCGCCGCGGCCGGCGTGGATGTGCTTTTCTCGCGCGATGCGGAAGTGCTGCGGCTCGGGCGGCGCACAGTGCGCGACGGGCTCTTCGCGATCACGACGCCCGCGGGTCTTGTGTGGGAGCCGCTTCAGCGGCGATGGGTGCTTGCGGTAGCTTGCCCGCTGCCGCGGGATCGCCGCTGAAGCGGCTCCTACAAAGGGCTCTCACAATGCTCCGGATCAATCCGCCGGTACCAGCGCGATGAAATTGCGCAGGCTGTAGTAGCGCTCGTGCTGCGGCCAATCCACAGAGGCGATGGCCTTGTGTCCCGCGGCCCACGGTTCGTTGTCGAGGAGCACCTCGACCTGTGTCTCGCCGTTGCCGACGTTGCCGTAGAACACGCGGATCCAGTGCACGTCGGAGGTAAGCGGCGCGGTGGCGATGGCGGCTTCCAGCGCGGAAAGGCCGTCTTCCGGAATTTCCATCGGCGCGTCCTTCTCGCCACGCAGCGTGAAGTCGCCGATGTACGCGGTGAATCGACGACCGCCCGCCGTGAGGTCGCGCACGACGAGCTTGCGGCCGTTCACCGTATGCCAGCATGCGGCGAGGATCACGTGGAAATCGTTACGCGCGAAACCATCCAGTGCGTTGCGGCAGCCTTCCTTGCCGGGGCCGATGCCGCCGAAGCTTTCCTCGATGGTGCGCTCTTCGTCGAGCACCACGTCGATGTCCAGCCGGCCCATGCCCCCATCTTTTCCTTCGTGCCAGATACCGCGAATGGCCGGGAAATCCTCGCCTTCGGTGAGCAGCCAGTCCTCGTCGGGTTCGAGTGCCACGTTGTTGTCGCCGAAAAGGTCGATGAGGTAGTTCTGGATGAAACGGTCCATGGAGCTTCCGGTCGTGGGGGAGGTGGATTATGCGCTGCCAACCAGCTTGGCGAGCGCGACCGCGGCTGCAGGGTTTCGTTCCTTCGCCGCCGAGATGAAATAGATGAAGACGTCCCTGGCCTCGCCGTGCCTGGCCACGGCACCCGTGTGCGGCAGGTCGGCAGGATCGCCGCCCTGCGCCCAGGTTTCCGCGCGTGTCGCCCATTTCTTCAGTTGGGCGGCCGGATAGCCGTTGGCCTGCTCTGACTCGCTGCGCATCAGGCGCGCGTAGACGAACGGACCGGTAAGGTCGGCCAGGGAGGGATACTTGGGCGAATCGGTGAACACCGTCGCCACGCCTCGTTCTTTCGCGAGCTCCAGCCATCGTTCGTCCATGAAGCTCTCGTGGCGCACTTCGATCGCGTGGCGTAGCGACACGCCGCCATGCTTCTCCGGCAGCAGGTCGAGGAAGGCGGCCACGTCGTCCGGGTCGAACTTGCGCGTGGGCATGAACTGCCACAGCAACGGGCCGAGCCGGTCGCCCAGCGCCACGGCGCCGTCGAGGAAGCTGCGCACCCGTTGGCCGGTGCCCGCGAGCGAACGTGCCTGCACGATGAGGCGGGGCGCCTTCACCGAGAAGATGAAACCTTCCGGCGTCTGCGCGGCCCACTTCTCGTAGGTGGCGGCTTCCGGCGCGCGGTAGTACGTGCCGTTGATCTCGATGGCGTCGACTTTACGGCTGGCGTATTCCAGCTCGCGCTTCTGCACGAGCCCCTCCGGGTAGAACACACCACGCCATGGCGGGAACACCCAGCCGCCCATACCCGTGCGGATGTGTCCGGTTGCCTCTTCGGTTCGAACGTGTTTCGTCGCCATGGTCGCGATGCTCGCAGGAGTCGGATGGATAGTGTGTACAAGCGGACGGCTGAACGTTTGCGCGATACTTCGCGTTCCGAGCTTCACAAGCAGCGACCATGCCGTCTATCCGAATCCTGACCGTCGACGACCATCCCTTGCTGCGAGAGGGCATTGCCGCGGTAATCGAAGGGTACGATGGACTCGAGCTGGTCGCCGAGGCAAGCACCGGCGAGGAAGCGATCGAGCGCTATCGCGAGCACCTGCCCGACCTTACCCTCATGGACCTGCAAATGCCGGGCATGGGCGGCATTGCCGCGATCGAGGCCATCCGGTCCGAGTTTCCGGAAGCGCGGATCCTGGTGCTCACCACCTACCGGGGCGACGTACAGGCCCTGCGTGCCTTCCGCGCGGGGGCACAGGGCTACCTGCTGAAGAGCGAACTGCGCAAGGACATGCTGGCCACGATCCGGCAGATCATGGACGGCAAGAAACGCATTCCCGAAGAGATCGCGCAGGAAATGGCCGGCCATGCCGACGACGACGAACTCACGCCGCGCGAGACCCAGGTGCTGACGCACGTGGCGCGCGGCGAGGCCAATCGCGACGTGGCCGGCGCATTGGGTATCGCCGAGGAAACAGTGAAGGCGCACATGAAAAGCATCCTGGCGAAGCTCCAGGCCAACGACCGCACGCACGCCGTGGCCATCGCCCTGCGCCGCGGCATCATCGAACTGTAGGAGCGCCGCGTCAGGAAAGCGCCGTCGGCTTATCGAAGGGAAGCGCCGTCGCCCCGGTGGCCAGGATGGCGGCATCCGCGCGCTGGCCCTCCTCGCCCTCTCCGTCCACGACAACGAGGATGCGGCCGGCTTCGATTTCTCCTTCAAACTTCTGCCGCACCGGGTCCGGCGCCGCCGAGCCGGTGAGGGCGCCCACCCAGCCGCCCATCACCGCGGCCGCGGCCGTCACCCCCAGGGCGCCTGCGATGGTGACCCCCAAGGGCGGGATCATGATGGCAACGAGGCCAGCGACCAGGCCGGTAGCACCGCCCTGCGCTGCGCCACGTACGGCGGCGGGCATGAAATCGGTGTGCTCGTCCTTGCGGCTCTCAGGAATGGCGTCCAGCTCGATCTCGTGTCGGGCGATCAGCGAGAGGTCTTCGTTGGCAATGCCCGCCTTGCGGGCGGCCGCCAATGCCTGACGGGCCTGGGCCATGTCGGCCGTGCTGTAGACGCGGCGGGTTTTCATCGCGGCTCCTTCGGCAGGTTCGACCGCCATGGTTTCCCCGCCGCGGTCGACCCGGTGTGAACGGCCTGCGTCAGGTGCGCGCGTGCGCGTGCCGCTTGCGGTAGTCGGCCGGCGTGACGCCAAGCCGGCGCATGAAGGCACGGCGCAGCCCGTTGGCGTCCGCATAGCCAAGGCGGTCCGCCACCCGCTTGGGTGTTTCGTGGCCATCTTCCAGGAGGCGGCGGGCTGCTTCGACGCGCATGGCCTCCACGAAGTCGGCGGGAGTCATGCCTACGTCGTGGCGGAAGATGCGGGCGAAGTGGCGAGGGCTCATGCCCACCCGTGCGGCCATGGAGGCCACCGAATGGTCTTCCCCGGGATGTGCCGCCACGTAGCGTTGCAGTTCCTGGAGCGCCCCGCGGCCTGCGGGTGCGGATTCGCCATGTCGGCTGAATTGCATTTGCCCGCCGGGACGGCGGTAGAAGACCACCAGCTCCGCTGCGACGGCCTTCGCGACATCGCGGCCGAGGTCTTCTTCGACCAGGGCAATGGCCAGGTCCATGCCGGCGGTGACGCCGGCGGCCGTGCAAACGGGCCCGTCGCGCACCACGAAGGCATCGGCCTCGACATGCAGGGACGGATGCCGTTCCGCGAGCAGCCCCGCCACTTTCCAGTGCGTGGTGACGCGCCGTTCGTCGAGGAGGCCGGTGCGCGCGAAGAGCAGCGCGCCGCTGCATATGGACCCGTAGCGACGCGACCGCGCGGCCTGCCTTTGCAGCCAGGCGACCACGCCGACGTCTGTGGCCGCTTCGGCCAGGGTGGGCGAACCCGCGACGAGCAGCGTATCCAGTCGGTCGAATTCCTCGTGGATCGTGGTATCGGGAAGGAAACGTATGCCCGACGACGCCGTGATCGCCAGGGGCGCCGTGCCCACCGTCACGACGCGATAAACCTCGCGCCCCGCCTGCCGGTTGGCCTCGGCGAAGACGTCCGCCGGGCCGGAGACGTCCAGCATCTGGACCCCGGGCGGGGCAAGGATGGCGACGATGGAAGGTGGTGGCCGCATACCAAGCAATATGGCAGCAATTGCTACTTTGCGTCAAATGACGACGGGCGCGCCGGGGGATTCAATAACCACACCCACCACCACCCAGCACGGCCACCGCCATGAAAACGATCGAAAGCGTTGCCGGCATCGTCGTTCCCGACAGTGCCCTCGCCCGTGAAATCACGGAACTCGTCCGGGACACCGAAAGCGACCTCCTGTACCACCACTCCCGCCGCGTGTACTTCTTCGCCGCCATGACCGGCGAGTCCAAGGCGCTCAAGTACGATCCGGAGCTCCTGTACGCCGCCGCCATGTTCCACGACATGGGCCTCACCCCGCCCCATTCGAGCAAGGACAAGCGGTTCGAGGTGGACGGCGCGGACACCGCTCGCGAATTCCTGCGGCGCAAAGGCGTTTCCGAGGCGGAGATCGACACGGTCTGGACGGCCATCGCGCTGCACACCACGCCCAATATTCCGCAGTACATGAAGCCGGAAATCGCGCTGCTGACGGCTGGCGTCGAGATGGACGTGCTCGGCATGGGCTTCGAGAACGTGCCGGAAGCGGACCGGGTGAAGGTTGCCGAGGTGCATCCGCGCGGGCCGTCGTTCAAGCAGGACATCGTGAATGCCTTCTACAACGGCATCCGCAACAAGCCGGAAACGACCTTCGGCAACGTGAAAGCCGACGTCATGGCGTACAAGGACCCGCACTTCAAGCGCACCGACTTCGTGCAGTGCATCTTGCACAACCACTGGCCGACCTGACCCCGCGCCGGTTCGTTAAGGCATGATGTATTTGATCTGATAATCATTCGCACTTACGATAGCGGTCTTTGCCCGATCGAAGGCCGCTATCTCCATGCTTTTCCGTCCCACCGCCCTCGCCCTGGCCATCGCCGGTGTCGTCTCCATGCGCCCGGCCCTCGGGCAGGACGCGCCACCCCCGCCGGCCGCCGAACTGGAAGGGGTGAAGGTGGTCGGCGACTGGCTCGGCGACGCCGCCAGGAACACGGTGGTGGACCACCCCGGCGCCCGCACCGTCGTGCGTCGCGAAGAACTGCGCGAGGCCGGTGCCACCAACCTGCGCGATGCACTCCGCCGCATCCCGGGCGTGCAGGTGCAGGAAAGCAACGGCACGGGCGGCAGCGACGTCTCCCTCAACGTGGGCGTGCGCGGGCTCACGTCGCGCCTCTCGCCCCGCTCCACCATCCTGCTGGACGGCGTACCCATCGCCGTGGCGCCTTACGGGCAGCCGCAGGTGTCCATGGCGCCCGTGGGCCTCGGCAACATCGAGGCCGTGGACGTGGTGCGCGGCGGTGGCTCCGTGCGCTACGGGCCGCAGAACGTGGGCGGCATCATCAACTTCGTGACGCGCGAGATTCCGGAAACCTTCGGCGGCAGCGCCGGCGTTCAGTTCCAGGGTGGGGAGCATGGCGGCATCGGCACGAACACGAATGCGTTCGTCGGGGGCACCACGAGCAGCGGACTGGGCGTGGCGCTGCTTTACAACGGCCTGCACGGCCCGGGCTTCCGCGAGCACGAAGACAACGAAAGCATCGACGACGTGATGCTCAAGGCGAAGTACGCCTTTACGAATGAAGACACGCTCACCGGCAGTATCCATCACTACGATGGCCAGGCCGGTATGCCCGGTGGCTTGACCCAGGCCGACTACGATGCCGACCCGTTCCAGTCGCGCCGGCCGTTCGACGACTTCCACGGCCGCCGCACGGACTACGTGCTGAAGTACAGCCATGTGGACGATCGCCGCAGTTTCGAAGTGCAGTCGTACTATTCCGACAGTTTCCGCGGCAGCCACATCGAAACGATCACGCAAGGCGCGAACGGCAAGTACACGCACCAGCTGAATGCCTATCCGCGCAATTACCACGTGTTCGCGATCGAACCGCGTTACTCGCAGCTGTTCGACTGGGGGCAGGTGACGCATGAGATCGGCGTGGGATACCGCTATACGAGCGAGGCGATGCACGAGCGCACGCTGCGCAACAACAAGTTCGTTTCCAACCTGCCCTACACGCCGTACGACAGCTTCCCCTACGACGGCCCCTATGTTCTCTCGGGCAACAATACCGGCAGCAACGAAGCGCACGCGCTCTACGTCGACGACACCATCAATGCCGGCAACTGGACCATCACGCCCGGCATCCGCTACGAGCGGATCGACAGCGAATGGCAGGCGCATCCCAGTGACACGGTGGTGGTGAAGGGTCCCACGGAGCGGCGGAAGTCTTACTCGAAGCCGCTGCCGTCGCTCAACGTCATCTACCACGTTACCGACGCACTCAGGCTCTACGCCAATGCGGAGACCTCGTTCGGTTCGCTGCAGTATTTCCAGATCGGACAGAAGGACTCGAACAACCAATTCGCCGCGGGCCTGAAGCCCGAAACTGCGCGCACCTACGAGATCGGTACGCGCTACGACACGAAGGCCTGGGGCGGGGAAGTCACGCTGTTCCGGATCAACTTCGATCACGAACTGCAACTGGTGGGCAAGCTGCCCAACGTGCCCGACTCGTACGACGGCTGGACCACGCTCGGCGCCACGGCACACAAGGGTATCGAATCCGCGGCGCACGTCGACCTCGGTGCCTTCAGCGATGCGCTGCGCGGCCTCACCCTGTGGGGCACGGCCACGTACACCCACGCGTTCTATCGCCACGGCTCGTTCGAAGGACGCGACCTTCCGTTCTACTCCCGCCGCACGGCAAACCTCGGTTTGCGTTACGGCGTGGCGCAATGGACCTTCAACCTCGACGCGTTCTCCCAGTCGCGCCAGCACTCTCCGGGATCACCGAGCTTCGATCCGAGCCACCCCGCGGAGTACGTGACCGAGCCTTCGCCCGAAGGCGACCTCGGCAATATCCCGGGCTGGACCACATGGAACGCCCGTGCGGAATACGCCTTCGGTCCCTCCATGGCGAACCTGCGCCTTGGCGCGGGCGTGAAGAACCTCGCCGACAAGCGCTATTTCACCCGTTCCACCGACAACAACGACGGCATCTACGTGGGCATGCCTCGCACGTACTTCGTCCAGGCCTCGGTGGACTTCTGACATGACAGCCCGGCCGCGCCGCTTGCGTACCGCGTTGAAAACGCTGCACCTGTGGCTCGGCCTCAGCCTCGGCGTGCTGCTGGCACTGGTGACGCTCACCGGCAGCGTGCTGCTCTGGGAGGCGCCGCTGTTCCGCGCCGCGCATCCCGAATTGGCGGCTCGCGCTCTGCCCGGCCTCTCCACGCAAGGACGCGCATTGCAGGCGATCCTCTCCACGGCCGAAGGCGGCAAGGCGCGCGGCTTCTCGCTGCCCGACGCCGAGTTGCCGGTGTGGGAAGCGCTGGAGCGCGGCGGCGATCGCAGCTATTTCGACGCGGGTACCGGGCAGCTGTTGTTGCACCGGGCCAAATCCCAGGACGTGCTGCTCACCCTGCTCGACTGGCACACGCACCTGTTGTCCGGCCCGGTCGGCGAAACCGTGCTCGGCGTGGTGGCATGCGCCGGGCTGTTCATGCTGTTCTCCGGCGTCTGGCTGTACTGGCCGGGCCGCCAGCGCGCATTGAGACACCTGAAGCCGCACGCGAATCCTCCCGTGCTGCGCTGGGCCAGCCTGCACCGCTTCGTCGGTGTCGTCGCCCTGCCCTTGCTCATCGTGATGATCGGCACCGGCACCACCATGGCGTATCGCGGTGCGGTGCGCAGTGGCCTCGCCTCCGCGTTCGGTGAGCCGCCGCCGGCGCGTCCGCCAAAAACGCCGACGACGAGCGGTCCGGTCGACTGGCCCGCCGTACTCGCCGCGGCGCAGGCCGCCGCACCCGAGGCCGCGCTGACGCGCCTGACCCTGCCGTCGAAAGACAGCGGCACGCTCGTGCTGCGCATCCGTCGGCCGGGTGAGTGGAACCTCGCCGGCCGCAGTTCGCTGTGGATGGATCCGGCAACAGCCACGGTCATCGGCGGCGACGACGCGACGAAGCTCGGTCCGGGCAGTCGCCTTGCGAATGCGTTGTTCCCGATCCACTCGGCGGCCGTCGGTGGCCTCGCATGGCGCGTCCTCGCGTGCGTCACGGGCTTGCTGCCGGGCTTCCTGCTGGTGACGGGCTTCCTGTTCTGGCGGGCGCGGAAGCGCAGGGCCCCGGCCGCGCATTGAGCGGCCTGTGCCGCACGGCAACCCGTATGTGGGAAACGCGCTGGCGCGCGAAGGGTGCTGTCTCTTATACACATCT